>DASQLJ010000121.1:0-11244 GCA_035630095.1 Longimicrobium sp. | reverse complement strand
CTGGTGGTGTCGCTGGCGGAGCGGCGGCTCTGGCAGATGAACGGGCACGACACCGTGTTCACCGCGCCGGTGGCGGTGGGCAAGGGCACGCGGCTGGAGTACGGCTCGCGCGCCTGGCGCTTCAACACGCCGCGCGGCGTGCGGCGCGTGCTGGACAAGCGCCCCAACCCCGTGTGGACGCCGCCCGACTGGCACTACGCCGAGATCGCGCGCGACAGCGGCTGGGCGCTGGTGCCGCTGCAGCGCGGCAGGCCCGCCCGCCTGCGCGACGGCGGCAGCCTGGTGGTGCGCGGCGACCGCATCGTCTACCTGAACGGCCCCGGCGGCGAGGAGATCATCCCCGCGGACGAGGAGATCATCTTCGACCGCACGATGTTCGTGCCGCCGCTGGACACGCGAAACCGCCGCATCCCCGGCGAGCTCGGCGCCTACGCGCTCAGCATGGGCGACGGCTACCTGCTGCACGGCACGCCGCACAAGGAGTCGATCGGCCAGGCCGCCACCCACGGCTGCATCCGCCTGGGCGACGACGCCATCGAGCACCTCTTCCGCACCGTCGCCCTCGGCACACCCGTCTACATCTTCTGATACGGTTCGCGAAAAGTTGGCGCCGGACCGTAACGGAAGAGCGGGATGCGGGCGTGTCCCTCCGCTGCGCTCCGGGCCGGGCTTCGCGCGCCGTAGGCAACGATACCGCCGTTGCCAACGGCGCCGAGCCGCCGCCGCGCCAAGCCCTCGCCGCGGATCCGAAAGGATCGGCGCGGGCGCGCCGGCGTCTCGGCCCTGCGGGCGCGAATCCCTCACGCAACCCCTTCGGTCACGGAACGGAGTTGGTGCGATGCGCATGAAATAAAAACAAGCGCGGTTGTCGTGTCTCGGTCCGGCGGCGAAGAAAACGGGAGGAGCCGGCGGAGATCGTGATCTCCGCCGGCTCCTCCCGTATCAGATGACGCCGATGTCGGCGTTACGACTGCGCGGCAACGCGCTCGCGGAGGCGGTCTTCCTGCTCGCGGAGCTCGGGGGTGAGCTCGGCGCCGAAGTCCTCCGTCCCGAACACCTGGCGGATCTCGATCTCGCCGGCGGTGCCGACGGGCACGCGCTTCACCCAGTCGATCGCCTCCTGCAGCGAACCCACCTCGATCAGCCAGAACCCGGCGACCAGGTCGCCCTGGGGGAAGGGACCGTCGATCACGGTCGGCTTGCCGTCGGTGAAGCGGACGCGGGCGCCCTTCGAGGTGGGGTGGAGCCCCTCGCCGGCGAGCATGATGCCCGCGTTCACCATCTCCTCGTTGAACTTGCCCATCGCGGCGAGGAGCTCGGTGCTCGGCATCACGCCGGCTTCGGAGTTCTCGTCGGCCTTCACCAGGAGCATGAATCGCATCGTCGTCTCTCCCCAAATCGAGGGTGCGGTGGCGGCCGGGAACGGTGTTTACCGGTCAGCGCTGGGCGGGCAGTCGGGTGAGCCCGCCCGGGTCGTGGAACGGCATCGCGCGAAGCCGCGCGGTCAGATTCGGAACGTCTCCGCGAAGCGCGTGAGCAGCGCGGGGTCGCCGGTGAGCTGGACGACTCCGCGGGCGATCGCCTCCGCCGGGGTCATCTCGCCCGCCATCAGCGCCCGGATCGCCGGGCCGGCCTCGATCACCAGGTCCGCGTCCGCGAGCGGGCCCTCGGCCACCTCCAGCCGCCCGTCCTCCACCCGCGCGTGGATCACCACGGGGCCCAGGCGCAGCTCGTAGCCCACCGGCGGGCCAGCCGCCGATTCGGCGCGGAAGGTGGAGCGCAGCGCCATGATCATCGAGTCCACCGTGACGATCTCGTCGTCCCCGGGCTCGCCCAGCGCCTTGGCGCCCCACCGCCCCAGCCCCAGCACCACCTCCTCCAGCTCGGCCCCGTACTCCGTCAGCTCGTACACCACCGCGCCCGAAGGCCGCGGCAGCACGCGCCGGCGCACGATCCCCGCCTCCTCCATCTCCTTCAGGCGCGCGGAGAGGATGTTGGTGGGGATGCGCGGCAGCCCCTGGCGCAGGTCGGTGTAGCGCCGCGGCCCCACCAGCAGGTCGCGGATGATCAGCAGCGCCCACCGCTCCCCCACGAACTCCAGGGCGCGGACCAGGCCGCAGAACTGTCCGTAGGCTCGCTTGCTCATGGTACGATTATAATACGTGTCGAGGCTCTTGACAAGTGCACTTGTTATTTGCAAGTTCACTCCACGGCCGGCGAAGCGGCCGGCGCGGCGTCACCCATCATCTTCAGCACGGAGCCCTTCCCATGCTCGCGACTCTCGGAATCGGCGCACTCGTCCTCGCCCTGGTGCTCGTGGCCGCCATCGCCACGCGCCCCGCGGCCTTCCGCGTGCAGCGCGGCACCGCCATCGCCGCGCCGGCCGAGGTGGTGTTCGCGCACCTTGCGGACCTGCGCCGCTGGGCGGCGTGGAACCCGTTCCAGAAGGTGGACCCGACGATGCAGGTCACGCACGGCGGAGCCGCCGCGGGCGTGGGCTCGAGCTACCACTACGCGGGCAAGAAGATCGGCGAGGGGCGGATGACGATCGCCGAGATCCAGCCGAGCCGGCACGTGGGGGTGAAGGCCGAGTTCATCCGGCCGTGCACGGCCACCAACCGGATCGACTTCACCGTGGAGCCCGCCGCCACCGGCGTCACCCTCACCTGGGCGATCAGCGGCCGCAACACCTTCACGGGCAAGGCGTTCTCGCTGTTCGTGAACATGGACCGCATGATCGGCGGCGACTTCGAGAAGGGCCTGGCCGACCTGAAGCGCATCGCGGAGGCCGAGGCCGCCGCGTCCACGTCGCGCTCGTCGGCGCGGGCGCTGCGGGGCGCCGCCGCATGATGTACCGCCTGCTCACCCTGGGGCCACCCACCATCGCCATGGAGTGCATGATGAAGATCAACCCGTACCTGATGTTCAACGGCCAGTGCGCCGAGGCCTTCCGCTTCTACGCCGACGTGCTGGGCGGCACCATCGTGACGATGATGACGCACCGCGACTCGCCGATGGCCGACCAGACGCCGCCCGACTGGCAGGACGCGGTGATGCACGCGTCCCTCTCGCTGGACGGCGGCCAGATGCTGATGGCCTCGGACGAGCCGCCGGGGGAAACCGCCCGGACGACGGGGGGCGGCTACTACGTGTCGCTGCACATCGACGAGCCGGCGGAGGCGGAGCGGGTCTTCGGCGCGCTGGCGGAGGGCGGGACCGTGCGGCTGCCCATCCAGCAGACGTTCTGGGCGACGCGCTTCGGGATGCTGGTGGACCGCTTCGGCACGCCGTGGATGATCAACTGCGCGCCCGAAAGCTGAGCGCCCGTGCGGGACGGACGGATCGAACTGATTACCGTAGACACCTTCATCGCGGGCGGCGGACGCACGGCGCCCCATCAACTGGAGATGAACCGATGCACAGCATTGCGCAGCAGAACCCCGCCCTCGGCTTTGGCCGCACGGACACCACGGCGGCGCCCGCGTCCAGGTGGAGCACGTGGGGCGGACGGGTACTCACCGCCCTCCCCGTGCTCTTCCTCCTCATGGACGGCGTGATGAAGCTGATGAACCCCGCGCCGGTGGTGGAGTCGATGCAGCGGCTGGGGTACGACCCGGCGCTCGCGGTCGGCTTGGGGGTGCTGCAGCTGCTGTGCTTGGCGGCGTACGTGGTCCCGCGCACCTCCGTGATCGGCGCGATCCTGCTCACCGGCTACCTGGGCGGCGCGGTGGCCACGCACGCGCGCGTCGGCGACCCGGCGTTCAGCCACACGCTCTTCCCCGTCTACGTGGGGATCCTGCTCTGGGCGGGCCTGTACCTGCGCGAGCCCCGGTTGCGCGCCCTGGTTCCGCTGCGGGGCTGAGGTGATGGACGCGCTCGCGCTGACGCCGATCGGGCACGTCCGCTCGCCCCTGGCCGACCCGGCGCGGGCGCCGAAGCAGGGCGACGAGGGCGCGCCCGAGGCGCGGCTGATCTTCGGCCCCGGGTTCGCGGAAGGGCTGCGGGACCTGCGCGCGGGCGAGGAGATCCTGGTGCTGACCTGGCTGCACCGCGCCCGCCGCGACCTGCTGAGCGTGCACCCGCGCGACGACGCGGGCGCGCCCCTGCGCGGCGTCTTCAGCACCCGCTCGGCGGACCGGCCCAACCCCGTCGGCATCCACCGCGTGACGATCGCGGAGGTCGTGAGCGCCACCGAGCTGCGGGTGCTGGGGCTGGAGGCGGTGGACGAGACGCCGGTGATCGACATCAAGCCCGTTTTCGATCGGGCCAGGGAGCGATAGACTGGAGATGCGCCGCCCGCGTGGACCGCGCGGCGTCTCCAGTCGAGTCGAGGATGGTCAGGAAATCCATACCTGAAGACGCCGCGCGCCGCTCTTGGCACGCATCCCTCGTTTGACCGGAGGCCCCGATGTCGACCGAAAGCACCGCGACGCTGCCCCGCATCGCCACCCGCGACACGTGGCTGACCGCCCGCACGGCGCTGCTGGAGAAGGAGAAGGCGGCCACCCGGCTCCGCGACGCGATCAGCGCCGAGCGCCGCGAGCTGCCGATGGTGAAGGTCGACAGGGACTACGTGTTCGAGGGGCCGAACGGGCGGGAGACGCTGGCCGACCTGTTCGCCGGCCGCAGCCAGCTCATGGTGAAGCACTTCATGTTCGGCCCCGACTGGGAGGAGCCCTGCATCGGGTGCTCGTTCGAGGTCGACCACATCGGCGGGGCGCTGGTGCACCTGGAGCACCACGACGTGAGCTACGTGGCGATCTCGCGCGCGCCGTTCGCGAAAATCGAGGACGCGCGACGGCGCATGGGGTGGAGCTTCAAGTGGGTGTCGTCGCACGGCAGCGACTTCAACTACGATTTCGGCGTCTCGTTCACGCCGGAGCAGGCGGCGTCGGGGAGGGTGATGTACAACTTCGTCGAGCAGCCGTTCGAGAGCGAGGAGATGTCCGGCGAGAGCGTCTTCTACCGCGACGAGGCGGGCGACGTCTACCACACCTACTCCACCTACGGGCGCGGCGCCGAGGAGCTGATCGGCACCTACATCGTGCTCGACCTGATGCCGAAGGGGCGCAACGAGACCGGCCCCAGCGGCGACCTCTCCGACTGGGTGCGCCTCCACGACCGCTACGACGAGGCGCCCGCCGCGTCCGGCTGCTGCTGCGGTTCCGCCAGCGGCCCAGCGTAGTTCCACCCTCTCCAGCCCAGGAGCAGAGACGTGACCGAGATCGACCCGAACCTGCCGCCCGTGGTATCCCGGGACGAGTGGACCGCCGCCCGCAAGGCGCTGCTGGAGAAGGAGAAGGAGGCCACCCGTGCCCGCGACGCGCTGAACGCCGAGCGCCGCCGCCTGCCGATGGTGAAGGTCGAGAAGGAGTACGTCTTCGACGGGCCGGGGGGGAAGGTGCGGCTGGCGGACATGTTCGAGGGGCGCAGCCAGCTCGTGCTGCGGCACTTCATGTTCGACCCGCGCTGGGAGAAGGGGTGCCCGAGCTGCTCGGCCGCGGCGGACGAGATCTCGGACGGGCTGCTGGCGCACCTGGCCGCCCGCGACACCAGCTTCGCCACCGTCTCGCGCGCGCCGCTGGAGAAGATCGAGCGCTACAAGGCGAGCAAGGGCTGGCGTTTCCCCTGGTACTCGTCGTTCGGGAGCGACTTCAACTACGACTTCCACGTGACGCTCGACGAGTCGGTCGCGCCGATCGAGTACAACTACCGCACCAAGGCCGAGTTCGAGGCGATGGGCGAGCGCGCCTTCAGCGGCGAGCAGCCGATCGAGATGCCCGGCCACAGCTTCTTCCTGCGCGTGGGCGACGACGTGTACCACACCTACTCGATGTTCGCGCGCGGCGCCGAGATGCTGGGCGGGTCGTACTACTTCCTGGACCTCACCGTGCTGGGCCGCCAGGAAGACTGGGAAGAGCCGAAGGGCCGCGCCGCCGCCGCCCACGCCGCCAACCCCGACTTCTCGGCCTGATCCATCGAGGGCCGGCGACCTGGCGTGCCTTCCACACCGAGCTCGGACGTGCCCGGTGCTCATATCACAGGTATCTGCGAGAAGTGGTATCACAGACAAAAGAAGCAGAGGAGCAGAGGGGATCCGTCCACTCCTCTGCTTCTCTGCTTCTCTGCGTGAGATTGTTTTTGCCGATCCAGCTTCACGCACGGCTGAAGCGGACGCGCGAACGCTCGCGCGCCTTGTCCGCCTCGACCGAACGGTCCTTGGGGCGCGCGGTGGTGGCGAGCGAATCCAGCAGCGTGCGCGCCGCGGCCGCGACGTCGTCCACCGCCTGGTCGAACGCCGCCTGGTTCGCCTGCGACGGCCTGGTGAAGCCGCTCAGCTTGCGCACGAACTGCAGCGACGCGTCGCGAATCTCCTCGTCCGTCGCCGGCGGGTCGAAGTTGAAGAGCGTCTTGATGTTGCGGCACATGGCGGTGTCCGGGACCCGGGGTTCCTGAGATTGCTTCGGTAGATGCCGGACCGGCCGGCATCTACCGTCGTACCTTGAGCCGATCAGGTCGCGATCCGCTCCCCGCGGGGTACGGTGACCCGGTCATCGACCATCCGACCGGGATTTCGCGAGCGGGCGATCATCCTGTCCACGCTCCACGCTCCCGGCCCCGCGGCCACCAGGTACAGGAAGAAGAAGCAGTACAGGACCGCGGGGATCCCCCCGTTCTCGTTGGGGAGCAGCCCCATCGGCTGGTGGAACTGGAAATACGCCACCGCCATCTCTCCCGCCAGCACGAAGGCCACCGGCCGGGTCAGCAGGCCCAGCATGATCAGTATCCCGCCCACCACCTCCATCATCCCACCGATCCCCACCTGCGACATCAGCTCGATCGGCGGCTGGCCCGGCGGCATCGGCGGGAAGTTGAAGATCTTCATCGTGCCGGCCCAGAAGAACATCAGCCCGGCCACGACGCGGAAGACGGCCAGCATGCGGTCCGGCCAGGGTTGGGGTGCGGGTTCGTAGATCGACATGTCTCCTCGCGGTTCGGTTTGGTCGGTGATGTCAGTCAGTTCCAGGTCCGAAAAAGCGCGCAGGGATGATGCCGACGAGTGCCGAAATCCACAACTGGTTTCACACGGAGTTCGCGGAGTTCACGGAGTTAACTGAAACGCGCCGATGACTCCGTTGACTCCGCTGACTCCGTGTGAAACGTGCGGAGCCCGGCCCCGCCGGCCGGTTTCGGGAACGACCGTCAGCTCGCCTGCACCGTGGGCAGGTAGGCCTCGAGCTGGTCCAGCGTGGCGCCCCAGCCGGCGGTCATCGACCCGTGGCCCGACAGGAAGGTGCGGCGCTCCGCCTCGGTGGCGTTCACCGGCTCGCCGACCATGGTGAGCGTGGTGCGGCCGTCGCGCTCCTCGAAGGTGATGGTCGACAGGATCTCCAGCGGCCACTCGCCGCTGAACGGCGCCCGCGTGGTGCCGCCGTGCTCGTCCGAGAAGGAGACGACGAAGGCGAGCCGCTCGGGCGCGACGATCTCGCGGTACACCCACTTCCCCCACATCACGCTCCCGCCGGGCCCCTCCATCCCGTAGAGCATCACGCCGCCGGGGCGCAAGTCGTTGGTGCAGCGCAGCATCCTGAAGCCCTTGGGCCCCCACCACGCGTCCAGGTGCTCGGCCTCGGTCCACGCGCGGAAGACCAGGTCGCGCGGCGCGGCGAACTCGCGCGTCACCACGAACGGGGGGAACGGGTCCGCCTGCCCGCTCATCCGCGCCAGGTGCTCGCCCAGCCGCTCCAGCGTCTCCTTGCCGCCCTCGATGGCGCCGAAATCCACCACCTTCCGGCGCGCCTCGGCCGAGGGCAGGAGCAGGCGCATGGTCACGCGGGTGCCGCCGCCCTCCTCGTCGAAGGTCACCGTCGAATGGAATTCGGCGGGGGACTCGTCGCTGGAGCCCACGTCGTAGGCCAGCCGCTCGGGGCGGACGATCTCGGTGTAGGCGATGCGGTTGGGGTAGGTCTTCCCCATCCCCTCCATGGTGAAGCGCCAGACGCCGCCCACCCGCACGTCCATGTCCTTCGTGGTGGTGACGTAGGCGCGCGGCCCCCACCACTGGTCCACGTGCTCGCGGTGCGTCCACGCCTCCCACACCAGCTCGCGCGGCGCGTCGAACACGCGCGTGAGGACGATCTCGCGGTCCGCCGTGTCGGCGGAGGCGTCGGCCGGGGTCATCTGCGCTGCGGACATCGTGCTGCTCCCTGTGTTCGGTTGGGTCGATGGATGCGCCGGCCGCGCACCCGCGCGGCCGGCGGCACTGGATCACAGCGTGGCGACCAGCTCGGCCAGGCGGTCGTACGCCTCGCGCGCGCCCCACTCCATCCCGGCGCCCAGCATCCCGGCGCGACCCTCGGGCGAGTCGAAGCGGGTGACGCTGGTGAGCAGCGTGCCGCCGCCGGCCTGCGTCTCGAAGGTGACGGTCACGTGCAGCGGCGGGTATTCGAGGTAGCGCTGGGTGTGCACCAGCCGCTCCGGGCGCACGACCTCGAGGTACTCGCCCCAGAAGCGGTGGACGCTGCCGTCGGGCGCGGTCTGCACGCACTCCCAGCGGCCGCCGGGGCGCACGTCCATCTCGGTCACGCGGTTGGCGAAGCCGCGCGGCCCCCACCAGTTGGCGAAGTGCTCCGCCTCGGTGGACGCGCGCCACACCAGCTCGCGCGGCGCCGCGAAGGCGCGGGTCATCACGATCTCGCGGTCACCCGAGAGGGTGAAGGTGGTGGCGGCGGAGTGTTCAGCGGTCGTGGTCATCGGTCCTCTCCCTGCGCTGTAGTTGGCGAAGGTACTCGTCGAGCCGGTCGAAGCTCTCCTCCCAGAAGCTGCGGTACTGGTCCATCCAGTCGTCCACCTCTTTCAGCGGCTCGGCCTGCAGCCGGCAGGGCCGCCACTGCGCCTCGCGCCCCCGCTCGATCAGGCCGGCGCGCTCCAGCACCTTCAGGTGCTTGGACACGGCGGGCATGCTCATGGCGAAGGGCCCGGCCAGCTCCGTCACCGTGGCCTCGCCCCGTGACAGGCGCGCCAGGATCGCCCGCCGCGTGGGGTCGGCGAGCGCCGCGAAAGTGGCGCTGAGGCGATCGGGTGACATCGTACTGAACTCCTTGGTTAATTAACGCTCAGGTTAAATACAGGATCCGAATCGATCTGTCAAGGGAGATGATTCGGGGTGTGGCGTCCCATGGTTTCCGCGGGTGGCATGGCCCGCGACCGGCGGCTGAAGCCGCAGCAACAACTACGAAAAGCCTTGCAAACTGCGCAAGGCTCGAGAGCTCGGCGGCGGCATCGTGGCGGAGGTGATCGGATAGGCGCGAGCGCAGAGGGGAGGCGAACGTCGCCCTGGCGTGCGCTGAGTTATCAGTTTTTTGAACATGGACACTATCCGGCCAATCGCACGTTCGTGGCGGATTGATCGGCATCCCCCTGATCGAGCGGTTTGCGGCGCCGGCCAGCATCGTCAACTGCTCGATCGGGCTGGCACGTGCTGGAGGAGGTGCTTGGGACCGGGCTGAGGGGCTGGTGAAGGCGCTGGACCGGCGGCTGAAGCCGCAGCAACAACTACGAAAAGCCTTGCAAACTGCGCAAGGCTCGACAGCTCGGACGGGTCAGGCCGGAACTGGCTCCGGCACTTGCTTCGACACCTGTTCCGGTCCCCCCTCCCTCCCCATCTCCATCCCCAGCCGCGCCGGGACCAGGTGGGCGATGGAGTTGGCGTAGTACGCCAGCACACGCAGCTCCTGCGGGTTCGCGGCGAACAGCCCGTCGCGCTCGTGCACCAGGTGGCGCTGGGTGAGGGTGCGCAGGCCCACGGTGATGGCGTAGTCCAGGTCGCGGCGGGGGACGTACACGTGCGCGCCGGCGGCCTCCAGCTCGGCCAGCAGCTCGTGCACGCGCCCCTTCACCTCCAGTTCGCCCAGCGCCGCGGCGGGGTCGCGCGCGAACACCGTGGCCACCAGCGGCACCGGCACCACGGGGATCACCTTCCCCACCGCGTCCATCAGCTCGCCGCCGAGTTGCTCGACGGCGGCGAAGCGCGCGTCCTTGTCCAGCCGCCGGAAGTCGATCCCGTGCTCGGCGCAGTAGGCGCGCATCGACACCGGCGTGCCGAAGCTCACGCACGCGTAGCCGAAGCGGTGCCAGCGGCTGCGCGCCATCTGCCACAGGTTGCGCCCCACGAAGCGCAGCGAGCGCCCCACGGCCGCCCCGCGCCCCGGCTTCGCGCGCACGGGCTCCAGGTCCAGCAGCAGCGTGCGGTCTTCCAGCGTGCGGTCGTAGTTGATCCCCACGGGGATGAACACCAGGTCGCGCTCGCCCGCGGGGTCGAACGCGCGCAGGATGTAGTCGAGCAGCCCCAGCTTGGGGCGGCGCAGGCGGCCGTCGCGGGAGAGGCCGCCCTCGGGGTACACGGCCTGGGTCACGCCGGCGGCGGTGGCCATCCCCACGTAGCGCTCCAGCACGCGGCGGTACAGGTCGTCGCCGCTGGCCCGGCGGACGAAGTAGGCGCCCATCGAGCGGATCAGCGCCTGCAGCGGCCACACGCGCGCCCACTCGCCCACCGCGTAGCTCAGCGCGGCGCGCGTGCTGGAGAGGTAGCCCACCAGCACGTAGTCCATGTTGCTGCGGTGGTTCATCACGAACACCACCGTGCTCCCCTTTGCGATCGCCGCCAGCCCCGCCTCGTCGCTGTAGCCCAGGCGCACGCGGTAGAGGAGCCGCGCGACCCGCCGCGCCAGCCAGATCCCCAGGCGAAAGTAGAGGTAGGCGTTGAACGCGGGGACGATCTCGCGGGCGTAGCGCCCCACGCGGTCCATCGCCACCTCGCGCGGGGTGCCGTGCTCGCGCGCCCACGCCTCGGCCGCCTCCAGCACCGGCGGGTCGAAGGTGAGCCGGTCGATCAGCACCTGCCGCTTGGTCAGGTTGAAGTGCGGGATCTCGATGGGAAGCCGCGTGTTGACCTCGTCGATCACGCGGTTGGTGCGCTGCCGCACGAGCCAGCGGAAGCTGGGCACCATCAGCCGGTCGAGCGCGGCCCAGGCGGCGAGCAGCGCGAGGAGGACGAACAGCCAGGCCGGTACGGTGATGGTGGAGCCCATCGGGTGATTTCCTTCGCGGGGGGGCGGTCGAACGAGGTCGGGAGGCGACTGGTCTTACGGCGAACGGCGGGTGGGGCGTGTCCCCGCTGCGCGGGGCCGGGCTGCGCGCTGCGTAGGGCACGATACCGCCGTGCCCAACGCAGCCGGGCCCACG
>DASQLJ010000120.1:0-3751 GCA_035630095.1 Longimicrobium sp. | reverse complement strand
GGATGGTGTCGAGGTACTCCGCGGTGCCGGGCTCGCGCAGTCCGCGGGCGCGCGCGGTCTCCCGCCAGCGTACGAGCCACTCCGCGACCGTCCGGTAGAGCTCCCCCGAGCGGTCGGGTCCGCAGTGGACTTCGGCCACCCGCACCAGCCGGTCCGGGTCCATCTGGGAGAGGTTCAGGAAGACGCACCTTCGTACGAACGCGGGGGGGAGCTCGCGCTCGCCGTTCGTGGTGATCACGGTAAGCAGGTGCTCGCCCCGGGCCTCGATCACCTTCTCCACGTACCTGGCCTGGAACGACTTGAGGTCGAGCGGCTCGAGCAGGTCGTTGGGCACGTCGGGGTCGGCCTTGTCGATCTCGTCCAGCAGCACCACGGCGTCGAGGCCGCTTCCCTCGCTGGGGTCTCTGGGCGCGATCAGGCGCTCGCCGAGCTCGGTGTGGCCGTCGCCGACCGCCGTCCCGCGCCTGCGCGCGCTCTCCGGGTCGAACGCCCACCAGAAGATGCCCGGCTCCACGTATGCCGTGTCGGGAAGGAGCTTCTGTGCCTGCGCGTCGTTCAGCCGGCGGAGCGCGTCGAAACCGGCCAGGAGATCGTCCACCTGGCTTCGCGACGTGATCACCTGATGGAGGTACCGCCACCCCTTCACCGCGGCGATGTCGCGCGCGAGCGTCGATTTTCCCGAACCGGGGGGGCCCGCGATCAGCAGCGGCCGCTTCGTGGCGAGCGCGACGTTGATCGCCAGAATGATCTCGTCGGTATACAGGTAGGGGGGGCTGGCGGCGCTCGCACCAGGAGGCTGCGGGACGCGGACGCGCCGGGAAGGGTCGAAGTACCTCCGCGTGAATTCCATCTCGCCTCCGCCGCTCAGTCGGGTAGGTTGGCCAGGAACATGTCCGCGTGCTGCCGGGCGCGCAGCGCGGCCGTCTCGTTCTCCACCAGCAGGGCCGGCTCCAGCCCCCGGATGCCGGTGCACAGCGCCTTGGGCCCGGGGAGCTCCCGTCCCGTCCAGAAGATGTACGTCGCCTTCGAGAACCGCTTCCGCAGCTCCGCCAGCGAGGCGGTATCCGGCGGCAGGCGAGGAACCATGATGAACAGGGGCAGGGGCGGTCCCTCCGGGTCGTTCAGGAATGCGTCGATCTCGTCGTCGCTCAGCTTTCGCAGGCGCCAGAACCGGTTCCTGAGGTCCGCGCGGACCCGCGCCGCCACGTAGCCCGCGAAGTCGCCGTCCCCCCCGTCGTCCACCCAGACCACCGTTCTGCTGCTCGACAGAGGATATGCACGGCGGAGATAGAGCTCGGCCGTGAAGTTGGCGAAGTACTCGCCGTTCAGCGCGGCGTCGCGGCTTTTTCCCTGGCGGAGCGCGACGAGCGGGATGGTCCCGGCGGCGGCGGCCTCGACCCAGAACGGCTCGAGGATCCGCAGGATCTTGCCGGCCGTGTCGCGGGTGAGCGCCGCGCTGAAGGAGTCGAGCACGCTCACCGCGGTCCTGAGGTTGCCTGCCCCCTCGCGCAGCACCTTGCGGCTGAGCTCGCGCGCCAGCGTCGCGCGGCGGTCGCGGGCGGGTTTCCACCCGATCGGCCCGAAATGCGTCTCGCAGACCGACTCCAGGCCGTCGTCGTCGAGGTCGGCCTTCCTGAGGAGGGTCGCGATGCCGCCGTCCACGAGATCCATGTGGGTCGCGAAGGGCCGCCGGTCGGCGAGCGCTTCCGTGACTGCGCTGACGACCTGGGCCGGCTCTTCCGCCTCGCGCTGCTGGACCCGGCCCAGCGCAAGGGGCTCGAAACGACCGTTGCGAAGGGACTTCTCGGAAACGCCGGGGAAGCGGACGATGATCAGCCTGAAGTCGGGATCCAGGGCGCGCCGCCACGACAGCGCGGTCGCCTCCGCGTGAACCCATGCGGAGGCAAGTGCCCGGGGAGAGAACAGGATGACCGCCGCATGGCACTCCGCGATCATCGCGACGATCCGCTCGCGCCATTCGTCCGCCGCCCGGATGGACCTCCGATCCACCAGGATCTCGTACCCGTGCCCGTGCTCCAGCTCGTGACAGACGCGGTCCAGGAGCTCCACCTCGTCGCCGGAGCTGTGGCTGATGAAAACACGCAATCTGCTCATCTAAAGCCGCGCGGGCGTTTGAGTGAAGGCGATCTGCATGCAGGAGGGGGGAGGCCGTGTCGGCCGTCGGGCCGACGCCGTGTATCAGTTTGAGCTCGTGCGGATCGCAGGGGACGTACCTGCCCGCGAGCACCCGTTTACCCGGCGGAAATTCCAGCGACCCGACACGATTTACGGACGGAACCCCCCGGCCGCAAGACGTTCGGCAGTTCGTTTCCTGTCCCAGGTGCGACACGTTTGTCGCATGCGCCACCGGGTGACGCGGGTCGGAATCGGGCGCCGTCGAACCCTCGGCGGTGAGATGTCGAGCCCCGTGGCGGTCACCGTCTGGCGTAGCAGAGACCGGGTTGGGGGTTCGGCGGGTACGGGAGAGATCGGTGGGTGCGGCGCGAGCTCGGTTGCTGCGGGGGGGATGCGGCGAATACATTCGCGGCAACCATCGCCCGAAGTCCGATTCCCGGCTGGCGCGAGACCGTGGATCACGCGTGCCCCCCATCTTCCGAAAGACGTGATGCGCATAGGCCACGGGTACGACTCGCACCGCTTCGCCGCGGGGCGCAAGCTGATCCTGGGTGGGGTGGAGATCCCCGCCGACCGCGGGCTGGACGGCCACTCCGACGCCGACGCCGTCGCCCACGCCGTCACCGACGCGCTGCTGGGCGCCGCCGGTCTGGGCGACATCGGCCGGCACTTTCCGCCGACGGACATCCAGTGGAAGGATGCGGACTCGCTGCAGTTGCTGGCGCGCGTCGTGCGCCTGCTGGAGGGCCGCAACTACCAGGTGGTGAACGTGGATGTCACGGTCGTCACCGAGTCTCCCCGCATCGGCCCCCACGCACCCGCCATGCAGCAGCGCCTCGCCGCCGTCCTGGGCATCGCCCCCGACCACGTGTCGGTGAAGGGGAAGAGCAACGAGGGGCTGGGGTGGATCGGGCGGGGCGAGGGGCTGGCCTGCCACGCCGTGGTGCTGATCGACGACATGGAGGGCGCCGACGAGGTGCACGCCCGCCACCGCCGCAACCCGGGGCTCTGAGCGATGGGAGGTGAGATCGACGCGCTGCTGGAGTGGCTGAAGGGACTGCCGCCCGCGCTCGTGTACCTGGTGGTGGGCGGCATCGCCGCGCTGGAGAACGTCTTCCCGCCCGTGCCGGCCGACATGGTGGCGCTCTTCGGCGGGTTCCTGGCGGGGCAGGGGGTGGGGAACCCGATCGCGATGTTCCTGGTGGTGTGGGTGGGCAACGTGTCCACCGCGCTGTTGATGTACTGGGTGGGGCGCAAGCACGGGATGCGCTTCTTCCAGGGCCGCCTGGGCCGCAAGCTCCTGCAGCCCAGGCAGATGGAGAAGCTGTCGAAGTTCTACGAGCGCCGCGGCACCATCGTCATCTTCATCTCGCGCTTCCTCCCCATGTTCCGCGCGGTGGTCCCGATCTTCGCGGGCACCAGCAACGTGCCCTTCTGGCGCGCGGCGATCCCCATGGCGCTCGCCTCGGGCCTCTGGTACGGCGTGGTCGTGTACCTGGGCGCCACCGCCGGCGAGAACTGGGAGGAGATCCGCGGCGCCGTGGAGTCGTCCGGCCGCTGGCTCGCCATCGCCGCCGCGATCATGTCCGCCGGCGTGTTCTGGTGGTGGTGGAAG
>DASQLJ010000119.1:0-3456 GCA_035630095.1 Longimicrobium sp. | reverse complement strand
TGATCCCGCGCTCGTGGAACGCGCCGTACCACTCCAGTGAGAGCGCGAGATAGTCGATGTCGACCGGGTGATCGCGCTCCTCGACGGCCCACCAGTTCTCCCAGTCGAACACGAGCGCCACGCGGGCGTCGCGCCCGGGGGCCGGCAGGTCCAGCGCGGCCAAGCGCGCGCCGAGGTCCACCACCTCACGCCATGTGCGCGTATCGGTGCCGGCGTGGGGGAGCATCGCCGAATGGAACTTCTCGCTCCCCGCCAGGGACTGGCGCCACTGGAAGAACATGATGCCGTCGGCACCGCGGGCGATGGACTGTGCCGTCTCGGCGAGCAGGACCCCGGGCGCCTTGCCGGGGTTCGTCGGGCGCCAGTTCACGGCATCCGTCGCCTGTTCCATCAGGATCCACGGCACACCGGGCTTCAGCGAGCGGATGAGGTCGCGCTGAAATGCGGCGTCCCGCACCCGGTTCGGGTTCGTGGGATCGGGGTAGCAGTCGTCCGCGATCACGTCCATGAACGGCGCCCACTTGTTGTAGTCGGCCGGTTTGAACGGACCCATGAAGTTCGTCGTGATGGGCTGCGTCGCGCCGGCCTCGAGAAGAATTGTGCGCTCCATCAGGTAGCACTCGAGCAGCATGTCGGAGGTGAAGCGCCGGAAGTCGAGCATTGACGACGGGTTGTGGCTGTACGGCGCCAGGCGCGGCGGGAACACCTCGTCGAACGAACCGTAGCGCTGCGACCAGAAGTTCGTGCCCCAGGCCTCGTTGAGGCGCTCGACGGTGCCGTAGCGGGCCCGGAGCCAGGCGCGATAGGCGTCGCGCGCGGCATCCGAGTAGTCCATCCAGAGATGGCAGCCGTACTCGTTGCCGACGTGCCACAGAACGACGGCCGGGTGCTCGACGTAGCGCTCGGCGAGGCGGCGCACGACCTCGCCCGCGAGGCGCCGGTACGTGGGCGACGACGGAGCGAAGTGCTGCCGGCTGCCCGGCCAGTACGAGGCACCGCTCTCGTCGGCGGGGAGCGTTTCGGGATACCGCGCGCTCACCCACGGCGGCGGCGAGGCGGTCGCCGTCGCGAGATTCACCTGGATGCCGCCGGCGTGCAGCTTGTCGATCACGCGGTCGAGCCACCCGAAGTCCCACTCGTCCTCGGCGGGCTGGATGCGCGACCACGCGAAGATGCCCAGGCTCACGATGTTGACGCCGGCCTCGCGCATGAGGCGGACGTCTTCGTCCCACACTTCTTCCGGCCACTGATCAGGGTTGTAGTCGGCGCCGTACAGCACGGAAACTCCTTGGTGCGAGGGGTGGAACGAGGGGCGCGTCAGGTCCGACGCGCCCGCGCAGGGATGGCGATCACCGCGAGGGCCGCGCAGCCCAGCGCCGGGATGAGAAGCGGCGGAAGCGCCCACGTGACGACCACCACGAACGCCGCGGTGGCCGCGAGGTAGAAGGTGCCGGGGATGTCGCTTGCGAGCGCGTGCGGGATGCCGCGCACGGCGCCCCTCCAGCCGCGCTCTTTACGGGGCTCCGCCCCGAACCCCCGGCTTGCTGACGCGCGCCCCTTACGGGGCTCCGCCCCGAACCCCCGGCTTGCTGACGCGCGCCCCTGAGGGGCCCAGGCACCGGCCGCGGCGAGCACCGAAACGGCCACGACCGCCAGCCCGATCCAGCCGACGACCGCGACCGCTGCACCGCCCGGCAGCATGCCGGAGCCGGCGAGGTCGACGTCGAGCAGCAGGATCGCCGTCAGCACCACGGATACCGCTCCGACGACGAGTCCGCCGGGCAGGGCCTTTCCGAAGTCGCGCCACGCCGCCGAGATCGGCGAGCCGTCTGCCGCGATGTAGCGGCGAAGGTGGCGGATGCCGGCGGCCAGCGCCGCGGGAAGGGTCACCAGCGGCAGCGACACGAGGGTCACAAGCAGGCCGACGAGCAGCACCTCGCCGAGAAGCGCGAACTTCGCCGTCGCGCCCGGGAAGCGCGCCGGAGGGCGCTCTTCCCGCGTCGGGCCACTGCCCGACAGGTCCGCTCGCCGTGCGGCGCGCGCTTCTCGACGGTCGAGGGCCATGGTCAGCCCTTCAGCCCCTGGGTGGCGACGCCGTCGACCAGGAACCGCTGGAAGACGAGGAAGAACAGCAGCACCGGGAGGAGCGCGAGAAAGGATGCCGTGACCGTGGCCCCGAAGTCGCTCGTCGAGCTCTGATCGTTGTAGAGGCGCAGCGCGATCGGGAGCGGATAGTTCTCCGGACTCGTCAGGTACAGCAGGGGTCCGAGGAAGTCGTTCCATGCCCAGATGAAGGAGAAGATCGCGCACGTGATCAGGGCGGGCTTTATCAGCGGAAGGATGATCGACCAGAAGATGCGCACGTGCCCGGCCCCGTCGATGCGGGCCGCCTCGTCCATGTCACGCGGCATCTGGCGGATGAACTGCACCAGCAGGAACACGAAGAACGCCTCGGTGGCGAGGAACTTCGGCAGCAGCAGCGGGATGAACGTGTCGACCAGCTCGAGCCGGTTGAACAGGATGTACTGCGGGATGATCAGCACGTGGAACGGCAGCAGCAGCGTGCCGATCATCGCCGCGAACAGCACGCCCAGGCCCTTGAAGTGCACGCGGGCGAAGGCGTAGGCGGCGAGGGCGGAGGAGAGCACCGTCCCGATCACAGAGACGACGGCGATCAGCAGCGAGTTCGCGAAGAACCGCCACATCGGCACGCCGGCGATGCCCTCGCTGACCTTGACGTAGTTCTCCAGGGTGAAGTTCTCGGGGAGCAGGCCCATGTTCGACCCGAACTCGGAGTTCGGCTTGAACGTGGAGAGGAACAGCCACAGCAGCGGGTAGAGCACGACCGCCGTGACGGCGAGAAGCGCCACCAGCCAGATCACGGTCTGCCAGGTCTTGCGCTTGACCCGCCGAGGGCGGGCCGTTTCCTTCGGATCCGGATCGACCTGATTCTCGACCTGTACCAGCGCGGCTTCGGAGAAGCTTGAAGTGGTCATCGTGTGTCTCCCGAGTAGTGCACCCACGAGCGCTGAGTGCGAAAGAGGATGAAGGCGATGACGGCGACCACGATGAGAAGCACCCACGCCATCGCGGCGGCGTATCCCATCTGCCCGTCGGAGAAGCCGCGCTTGTAGAGGTAGAGGGTGATGTAGTTCGTCATCCCGGCGGGGCCGCCGGAGCCATTCGAGATGATGTACGCCGACGCGAACACCTGGAAGGCGCCGATCAGGCCCAGCAGCAGGTTGAAGAAGATCACCGGCGAGAGCATCGGCAGGGTCACGGCCCGGAACCGGTGGAACGCACCGGCACCGTCCATCTCGGCCGCCTCGTACAGCTCCTTCGGGATCTGCTTCCACCCGGCGAGGAAGATCACCATCGTGGCGCCGAACTGCCACACCGCGAGCAGGATCATCGCGGGCAGCACCAGCGCAGGGTTGCCGATCCAGCCGCCCAGGT
>DASQLJ010000118.1:0-13945 GCA_035630095.1 Longimicrobium sp. | reverse complement strand
CTGAACGCGGCGGACCGCGACTTCGCCGTCCAGCGCCGCTGGAAGCCGGCGGACCGCGTGGACGTGATCCCCCACGGCGTGTCGTCGACGTACCTGGACGACGCGCCGCCGCCGGGCGCCCCGCGCGGCCGCGGCCTCCTCTTCTGCGGAAGCTGGGACACGGTGAAGGGGGTGGACTACCTGGTCGGGGCGATGGGGCTGCTGAAGGACGACGCCGAGCCGCCGCGCCTGACCGTGCTGGGCCCCGGGCTGCCGGAGGCCGCGGTGCTGAACGCCTTCCCCGAGGCGGTGCGGCCGCTGGTGACCGTGGTCCCCCGCGCGGACGAGGCGGTGGTGATGCGCCACTACCGCGAGCACGACGTGCTGGTGATGTCGAGCAGCTACGAGGGCTTCGGGATGGTGGTGGTGGAGGCGATGAGCCAGCGTCTTCCCGTGATCGCCACCGCCGTGGGCGGCGCGCCGGCGCTGCTGGCCGGCAGCGCGGGGATCCTCATCCCCCCGCGCCAGCCCGAGGCGATCGCCGCCGCCGTCCGCCGCCTGCTGCACGACCCCGCCCTGCGCCGCCGCCTGGGCGACGCCGGCCGCGAGCGCGTGCGCGAGATGAGCTGGACCGCCACCGCCCAGCGCACGCTGGCGTGCTACGAAGCCGCCCGCGCGTCGCGCCGATGAGCCTCGCTGGTGCCGTTCGTGCGATTGAACCTCTCCCGCTGCCCGTGCCCGCGGGCGCACGAGCGAGCGAAACGGATCGCACGACCATCGTTCCGCGAACGAGCGGTTGCGTGAGGGATTCGCGCCCGGAGGGCCGAGACGCCGGCGCGCCCGCGTCGATGACGCGGGAACGGTGGGGCCATGGCGCGCCGGCGGCTCGGCGCCGTTGGCAACGGCGGTATCGTTGCCTACGGCGCGCGAAGCCCGGCCCGGAGCGCAGCGGAGGGACACGCCCCAATCCGTCTTTTCCGTTCGACCCCCCTGCACCGACGCTTCGGACTCCGCATGAAACGCCGACCCGAGACGCCGTGATCGACGCCGGCCCGAACCGATGGGCGTGACACGCCGGGTGCTGGACGCCGCCCGCCGCCGCTTTCCCGCCGCGTACGAGCGCGCCCGCCGCATGGCCGCGCTCCCCCGCGGCGCCGCGGCGTGGTACGCCCACCGCCTGCGCGCGCCGGCGGAGGAGGGCGAGGCGTACGACAGCGAGTTCTGGGAGTACCACGACACCGGCGACTGGGACGGCTTCGCGCGGGTGCTGCTGCGGCACGCGCCCGCCGCCTCGGTGCTCGACGTGGGCTGCGGCGACGGCAAGCTGCTGGCGGCCATCCTCCGCGCGGCGCCGGCCACGCGGGTGCTGGGGATCGATTCGTCGCCCACGGCGCTGCGGGTCGCCGAGCGGCGCGGGGTGCGGACGCGGGCGCTGGACCTGGCCTCCACCCGCCGCGCGCGCGTGGAGGAGATCGCCGGCGAGCTCGGCGCGTTCGACCTGTCCATCTCGCTGGAGACGGTGGAGCACCTGCCGCCGTGGCACTCGGGGAAGCTGCTGCGGCTGGTGGCGTGCGCGCCGGTGGTGGCGTTCTCGGCCGCGCGGCCGGGGCAGGGGGGAACGCTGCACGTGAACGAGCGCCCGGTGGAGCACTGGGTGCGGCGCTTCCGCCGCCTGGGCTACGCGCTCTCGGCGGAGAACGAGGCGTTCCGCGCCGAGGTCGCCGCGCTGGACCTGCCCTGGTGGTACGCGGCCAACGTCAACCTCTTCGTCCGCCGGGGATGAAGCGCCCCCCTCCGCCCACCGTCACCGTGGGCATCGCGACCAGGAACCGGATCGAGGCGCTGGTGCGCGGGCTGCGCTCGCTGCGCCTGCTGGACGGCCTCGCCGCCGAGGCCGTGGTGGTGGACGACGCGTCGGACGCGCCGGTGGAGGGCCCCGCGCGCGCCGCGCTCGCCGGCGAGCCGGGGCCGCCGGTGCGCTTCATCCGCCACGACGCCAGCCGCAGCACCTCGGCGTGCCGCAACCGCATCGTGCGCGAGGCGGCCACGCCCTGGGTGCTGAACCTGGACGACGACGCCTTCATCGTCACCCGCGAAGCGGTGGAGATGGCGGTGCGGGTGATGGAGGCCGACCCCGAGGTGGCCGTGGTGGCGTTCGCGCAGTGCGACGCCGACGGCGTGCCCTACCACCCCTCCGCGCAGCCGCTGCCGGTGGACTACCCGGCCTACGTCCCCGCTTTCATCGGGTTCGCGGCGCTGGTGAGGCGCGAGGCGTTCCTGGCGGTGGGCGGCTTTCGCGAACGGCTGGGGATCAACGGCGAGGAGAAGGAGATCTGCCTGCGCCTGCTGGACCGCGGCTGGCGCGTGGTGTACCTCCCCGCGGCGCGCGTGGGCCACGTGGCCGCGCAGGCCGGGCGCGACGCGCGGCGCTACCTGCACCAGACGGTGCGCAACAACGCCCTCAGCGCGATGTACGACGAGCCCTTCCCGCTGGTCCTCGCCGGCACCGCGCTGCGGCTGTACAGCTACTTCCACATGCGCAGGGGGTGGAAGATCCACGACCCGGGCGGCCTGGGCACCATCGTGCGCGGCCTGGCGCGCGACTTCCCCGCCGTGATGCGCGAGCGCGAGCCCGTGCGCTGGGCCACGATCCGCCGCTGGCGCGCGATGAACCGCAATCCTCCCGAGCCCTATCGCATCCCCGCAGCTGATTTGGTCGATGACGCGCCGGCGGATCGGGGGAATCGATCGGATCCGGATCTACCGACCAATCCGGCGACGGATCGCGAGACGCATCCGCCCCGGCCGACGGAGCCCGCCGCGTGAAGCGCCTGCTGACGCTCGGCCACAGCTACGTGGTGTCGGCCAACCGAAGGCTGGCGCACGAGATGGCGCTGGCCGGCGCGGGGGAGTGGGAGGTGACCGCCGTCGCGCCCGAGCGCTACCCCGGCGACCTGCGCGAGGTGGTGCTGGAGCCGATCCCCGGCGAGGCGTGCCGCGTTGTCGGCGTCCCCGTCCGCTTCGCGCGCAGGCCGCACCTGATGCGCTACGGCAGCGGCCTGAGGAAGCTGCTGCGCGACGAGCGGTGGGACGTGGTACACTGCTGGCAGGAGCCGTACGTGCTCTCCGCCGCGCAGGTCGCCCGCGCCGCCCGGGCCGACGCGGCGCTGGTCTACGCCACCTTCCAGAACCTGCCCAAGCGCTACCCGCCGCCCTTCGCGCAGCTCGAGCGCGCGGTGATGCGGCGGGCGGACGGGTGGATCGCCTTCGGGCGGACGGTGGAGGAGACGCTGGCGGGGCGCCCCGGCTACCGCGCCCGCCCGCACGCCGTGATTCCGCCGGGCGTGGATACCGCCCGCTTCCGCCCGGACGCGGAGGCGCGCCGCCGGGTCCGCCAACGGCTCGGCTGGGGGGATGATGGAGATCCCGTGATCGGCTACCTGGGCCGCTTCGTGGAGGAGAAGGGGCTCGACGTGCTGACGGCGGCGCTCGGGCGCACCGCGGGCGGGTGGCGCGCGCTCTTCGTCGGCGGCGGGCCGGACCAGGAGAAGCTGGAGGCGTGGGCCGCCGCGTCGTCCGGCCGCGCCCGCGTGGTGACCGGCGTCGCGCACGACGAGGTGCCGGCGCACCTCGCCGCGATGGACGTGCTGGTCGCGCCGAGCCTGACCACGCCGCGCTGGCGCGAGCAGTTCGGGCGCATGCTGACGGAGGCGATGGCGTGCGGCGTGCCGGTGGTGGGCAGCGACAGCGGCGAGATTCCGCACGTGCTGGGCGACGCCGGCATCGTGGTCCCCGAAGGCGATGCGAACGCCCTCGCGGCGGCGCTGGACGCGCTGATCGCCGACCCCGCGCGCCGTGCGGATCACGCCCGCCGCGGCCTGGCGCGCGTGGAGGCGGAGTTCACGCTCCCCCACGTCGCCCGCCGCCACCTCGCCTTCTTCGACGACGTGCTCGCGGCGAAGCGCGGGCCCGAAATCAACCGAGGCACGGAGACGAAGCGGCGATGAGCGAGCAGTTCTCCGTTTCCTCCGTTGCTCCGTGTGACCCAAAGCTGTTCATCCTCCGATGAGCGACGACGCACGGCTGCGCGAAGGGGCCTACGCGCGGCGCCAGCTCTTCGGCGGGTTCAGGCTGCTGCGCTGGAGCCACGGCTCGCGCTTCCGCGTGGCGCGCGAGCTGGTGGCGCCGCACGCCGGCCGCCGCCTGCTGGACTACGGCTGCGGCGACGGCACCTTCCTGGGGATGGTGCGCGACCTCTGCCCCGACGCCGTGGGGGCGGAGGTGGACGCGGCCCTCGCCGCCGAGGCCGCCGCGCGCTTCGCGGGCGAGCCCGGCCTGCGCTTCGTCCACACCGCCGCGCTGGCGGAGGAGGCGGCGGGAAGCTTCGGCATCGCCGTCTGCATGGAGGTGCTGGAGCACTGCACGGCGGAGTCGGTGGACCGGGTGCTCGCGGACCTGCGCCGGCTGGTGGCGCCCGGCGGCACCGTGATCGTCAGCGTCCCCGTGGAGACGGGGCCGGCGCTGGCGGGAAAGCAGCTCTACCGCGCGCTCGCCGCCCGCCGCGGGCTGGAAGGCTACCGCGAGCGCGAGACCTACACCGCCGCCGAGCTGGCGCGGATGCTCGCCGCGGGCGAAGGGACGGCGATCGAGCGTCCCGTCTACCACTCGCACTTCCCGTCGGGCGAAGCGAACGTGTACCACGGCCACAAGGGCTTCAACTGGCGCGCGCTGCGCCGCCGGCTGCGGGCCGACTTCCATCTCCACGAAACGCGCTTTTCGCCGGTCCCGCTGCTGGGGCCGCTGCTCAACAGCCAGGCATGGTTCGTACTTTCGCCGAGATAGAGGCCGAGGCCCGCACCCGCGGCGGCCTGAGCTTCGCGCCCCGGCCCCGGCGCGTGGGCATCGTGGCCGACTACCTGGAAGAAGGCTGGCCCAGCATGGACCTGGCCGCCGAGCTCACCTCGCTGGCCCTGGCCCGCCACGGCGAGGGCGCGTTCGAGCCCGCCATCCTGCGCCCGGCGCTCCCCCGCGCGCTGCGCCGGCTGGACGAACGCGGCGGCGGGGCGCGCAACGCCGCGCGCTACCTGGGCCGCTACCTGGCGTATCCCCGCTGGCTGCGGCCGCGCGCCGGCTCGCTCGACCTCTTCCACGTGATCGACCAGAGCTACGCGCACCTGGTGAACGTGCTCCCCACCGCGCGCACCGTGGTCACCTGCCACGACCTCGACGCCTTCCGCTCGCTCCTGGGCGACGAGCGCGAGCCGCGGCCCTTCTGGTTCCGGCAGACGATGAAGCGCGTGCTGGCCGGCTTCCGCGCCGCGGCGCACGTGATCTGCGACAGCGAGGCGATCCGCCAGGCGGTCCAGGCGCAGCGGCTGATCCCGCCGGAGCGCCTCACCGTCGTCCCCCTCCCCGTGCACCCCGACTATTCCCCCGCCCCCGACGCGGCGGCGGACGCCGAGGCGGCGCGGCTGCTGGGCCCGGCGCGGGCCAACGCGGTGGAGCTGCTGCACGTGGGCATCAACATCCCCCGCAAGCGGCTGGACTTCCTGCTGCGCGTGTTCGCGGCCGTGCGCGAGCGGCACCCCGGCACCCGCCTCCTCCGCGCCGGCGGCGCGATGGACGCCGAGCAGGGCCGGCTGATCCGCACGCTGGGGCTGCCGCCGGAGAGCGTGGTGGAGCTCCCATTCCTGCCGCGCCCGGTGCTCGCCGCCGTCTACCGCCGCGCCGCGGCGCTCCTCGCCACGTCGGAGCGCGAGGGGTTCGGGTGGCCGCTGGTGGAGGCGATGGCGTGCGGCACCTCCGTCGTCGCCAGCGACCTCGCCGTCTTCCGCGAGGTGGGCGGCGAGGCGGTGACCTACGCGCCGGTGGGCGGCCTGCAGCCGTGGGTGGAGACGGTGGACCGGCTGCTGCGCGACCGCGCCGAGCCGGCGCAGTGGAGCGGCCGGCGCGAAGCCGCGCTGGAGCGGGCGGACGGATTCTCGCTGGAGGCGTACGGCGCCGGGATCCAGGCGGTCTACCGCCGCGTGCTGGGGATGCCGCCGCGATGACCCGCCGCCTGAAGGTGCTGCACGTGGGCAAGTTCTACCCGCCGCACCCCGGCGGGATGGAGTCGCACCTGGAGCTCCTCTGCCGCACCACCCGCCACGCGGTGGATGTCGAGGTGGTGGTGAGCGCCGACGGCCCGCGGACGGTGCGCGAGACGGTGGACGACGTCCCCGTGACGCGCGTGGGGACGCGGCTCACGCTCGCCTCGGCGTCGTTCAATCCAGGGATGGCGCGCGAGATCCGGCGGGCGGACGCGGACGTGGTGCACTTCCATCACCCCAACCCCACCGCCGTGCTCTCCTACTTCGCGGCGCGGCCGCGGGGGGCGCTGGTGGTGACCTACCACAGCGACATCGTGCGGCAGAAGGTGCTGGGGCCGCTGGTCTCCCCCCTCGTCCACGCGCTCCTGCGCCGGGCGGACGCCATCATCGCCAGCTCGCCGCAGTACGCCGCGTCGTCCCCCGTCCTGCGCCGCCACGTGGACCGGGTGCGTGTGCTTCCCTTCGGCATCGACGCGGCGGAGCTGGGGGAGGTGGATGCGGACGAGGTGGCGCGCATCCGCGCCGCGCACGGGCCGCGCATCGTGCTGGGCGTGGGCCGGCTGGTCTACTACAAGGGCTTCGAGTACCTTGTGCGCGCGATGCGCCAGGTGGACGCGCACCTGCTGATCGCGGGCGGCGGGCCGCTGCGCGAGCCGCTGCGGGCGCTCGCCGCCGGGCTGGGCGTGGCGGACCGCGTCACGCTGCTGGGCGCCGTCCCCGACCTGCGCCCCTGGTACCACGCCGCCGACGTGTTCGTGCTCCCCTCCGTGGCGCGCAGCGAGGCGTTCGGCATCGTGCAGCTGGAGGCGATGGCGTGCGGGCTGCCGGTGGTGAACACCGCGCTCCACACCGGGGTACCCTTCGTCTCGCCCCACGGCCTCACCGGGCTCACCGTTCCCCCGGCCGACGCGGACGCGCTGGCCGGCGCGCTCGCCACGCTGCTGGACGACCCCGGGCTGCGCCGGCGGATGGGCCTGGCCGGCCGCGGGCGGGTGGCCGGCGAGTTCAGCGCCACGACGATGGCGGCGAACACGCTGGCGCTGTACCACGACGTCGCGGGGCTCCCCACCGATCCCGAACTTCCCTGACACAGACACGGATGACCGACAACGCCGGCGCCCCCGCGGCGCCCCCCGAGCGCGAGACGTCGCCCGAGTTCTGGCGCACGCGCCGCGTGCTGGTGACCGGGGGCGGCGGCTTCCTGGGCTCGCACGTGGTCGACCGCCTGCGCGCGCTGGGCGCCGCCGAGGTGTTCGTCCCCCGCCGCGCCGACTACGAGCTGACCGAGCTGGCCAACGTGCGCCGGGTGATGGACGACGCGCGCCCCGACGTGGTGATGCACCTGGCCGCCGAGGTGGGCGGCATCGGGGCCAACCGCGCGCACCCGGGCCGCTTCTTCTACAACAACATGATGATGGGCGCGCAGCTCATCGAAGAGGCGCGGCTGCGCGGGATCGAGAAGTTCGTGCAGGTGGGCACGGTGTGCGGCTACCCCAAGCACACGCCGGTGCCCTTCCGCGAGGAAGACTTCTGGATCGGCTACCCCGAGGAGACCAACGCCCCGTACGGGATCGCCAAGAAGGCGCTGCACGTGCAGCTCGCCGCCTATCGCCAGGAATACGGGCTGAAGGGGATCTACCTCCTCCCGACCAACCTCTACGGCCCGCGCGACAACTTCGATCCCGAGACCTCTCACGTGGTCCCCGCGCTGATCCGGCGCGTGTTCGAGGCGAAGGAGGCGGGGGCCGAGGAGATGGTGGTGTGGGGCACGGGGCGGGCGAGCCGCGAGTTCCTCTTCGCCGACGACTGCGCGCGCGCCCTGCTGCTGGCCACCGAGCACTACGACGGCGAGGATCCCGTGAACATCGGCATCGGCGTGGAGATCCGCATCGCCGAGATCATCGGGCTGATCGCCGAGATCATGGGCTTCGAGGGCCGCTTCGTGTACGACGCCAGCAAGCCCGACGGCCAGCCCCGCCGCTGCCTCGACACCACCAAGGCGCTGGCGCTGTTCGGCTTCCGCGCCCACGTGCACCTCCGCGAAGGCCTCGAGCGCACGGTGGAGTGGTTCCTCGCCGAGCGCCGCAACGCCGCTGTGTGAGTCACGCGGAGTCTGAAAGCCGGTACCGGGGGCCCGAAACAGAAGGACGGGATGCGGGCGTGTCCCTCCGCTGCGCTCCGGGCCGGGCTTCGCGCGCCGTAGGCAACGATACCGCCGTTGCCAACGGCGCCGAGCCGCCGCCGCGCCATGGCCTGGCTCGTTCCCGAGACGTCGGAGGTGGCGCGCCGGCGTCTCGGCCCTCCGGGCGCGAATCCCTCACGCAACCGCCGCTCGCGGAGCGGAGCTCGTGGGATCCGTATCATGGCGAATCGGGCAATCGACCGTGCATACGGAAAGGCCGCTACAGAAGGATGTGAGTCCATTGGTCAGCGGAGGAATGCACGTTCATTCAGCCGAAGTGGTATCACACTGGGCAGTCGCGAGCGAAGCGAGCCCCCGTCCCTCCCCCGGGTTGTTCTGGAGGAGGGACGGGCGCCGCCAGGCGCCAGGGAGGGGGGCCCGCGGGACCGGGGCCCGGCAGATGACGTGGATACGCCGATCCTCGCCTTCGCCGCCGCTCCGCCGGCACCCCCCACGCGGATGCCAAAACCATTGTGATTTTCGCCTAACCCGTTATATTAAACGGTCTTACGTCCAACATCCCCGCGTCTGTCCCGCGGGTTCCCACTGCAAGATCCCACGACGAGCGTGAACGCCGCGTCCGCGGCACCGCCGATCGTTCCAGTTTGCGCAACCCGGTGACGCCCGTGTCCGAGCCGACCATACACCCAGCCCCGCTGGTCCCCGCGGAAGTCTCCCAGCGCGCCTCGCGCGCGCCCGTGCTGCGCTCGCAGCTCACGCCGCCGCCCGAGGGCGAGCGCGACGGCGTGCCGCTGCAAGACTACATCCGCGCGCTGCGGCGCTACTGGTGGCTGGTGGCCGCCGCGATGGTGCTCTCGGTGGGCTTCTCCATCTGGCGGCTCAAGCAGGAGCTGCCGATCTACTACGCCAGCACCGCGGTGCGCCTGCGCGACCCGTCGGTCAAGATGTCGGGCGACCTGGCCTCCAGCGGCGGCGGGCAGTCCGACCAGCTTCCCGGCTACTACACCGACCCCATCCTCTCCCAGCTCCAGGTGCTGCGCAGCCGCGCCGTGGCCGGGATGGTGGTGGACTCGCTGGGGCTGCGCCTGCGCCCGGTCAAGCCCGACTTTTCCTACGGCGTGCTGGGCCGCACCTCGGTCAACTCGGCCGCGCGCGACGGCGACACGGTGAAGGTGGCCTTCGGCGCCGGCGAGGTCACCGCCACGCTCCGCGGCCAGCGCGCCAGCGCGCCCTACGGCACGCCGCTGCAGCTGCCCGGGGTGGAGGCGGTGTTCACCGAGCGCCCGCCCTTCCCCGAGGCGCAGTTCACCCTCATCTCGCGCGACGGGGCGATCAACCTCCTGCTGGGCGGGCTGCAGGCGCGCCCGCGCGACCTGACCAACGTGGTCGACATCGGCTACACCGCCTACGACCGCCACCTGGCGCAGCGCGTGGCCGACGCCAGCGCGCAGAGCTTCCAGCACCTGAACGCCGAGAGCGCGCAGCAGGCGTCGCGACGCCGCAGCCTGTTCATCGAGGAGCAGCTGCGCAGCACCGACTCGCTGCTGGCCACCGCGCAGAACCAGCTGAGCGCCTTCCGCAAGAACGTCAACGCCTTCAGCCCGCGCGACAAGTTCAAGAGCACCGAGGAGGGCCTCTCCACCATGCGCCTGCGCCGCGAGGAGCTGGCGCAGGAGAAGCGCATCTACGACCAGATGCACGGCGCGCTCTCGGCCGGCAGCGTGCGCGAGGGCGGCGAGCAGATGGCGGCGCTGGCGGCCAGCCCGCAGGTGGCCTCCAACGGCGGGCTGGTGTCGCTGTACCAGCAGATGCTGCGCTACCAGACGGTGCGCGACTCGCTCACCACCGGCCCCTGGTCGCGCGCCAACAGCAACCCCGACGTGCAGCGGCTGGATTCGCTGATCTCCACCTCGCGCTCGCGGCTGGTGAGCGCGGTGGGCGCGCGCGGCGTGGCGCTGGCCGCGCAGCTCCAGGTGATCGACGGGGTGATGGCCTCCGACGCCAGCAGCGTGGCCGCCATGCCCGACGCCGAGGCCGAGGAGCAGCGCCTCTCGCGGCAGGTGGCCACGCTGCAGACGCTGGCCGACGACCTGCTGCGCGAGCGGCAGAAGGCGCGCATCGACCAGGCGGTCGAGGCCGGGCAGGTGGAGATCGTGGACAAGGCGCTGGTCCCCGGCGGGCCGATGGGCCGCAACGGGAAGAAGCGCGCGCTCTTCGCCATGCTGGTGGGGCTGGTGATCGGCGCCTCGGGGGCGCTGGTGCTCGACCGGCTCAACACCGCGCTCTTCCGCCGCGAAGAGATCGAGGAGGTGCTGCACCTGCCGGTGCTGGCCATCATCCCCCGCATCAGCGCCGACGCGCAGGCGCCCCGCCGCAAGCGGCTGAAGCTCCCCGGCACGTCGCTGGCCCGCGGCGGCGCGCCGGCCACGCAGGGGCTGATCACCGTCACCGACCTGCACTCGCCGGGGTCGCAGGCGTACCGCAAGCTGCGCACGCACCTGATCTTCAGCACCGGCGGCGACCCGCTGCGCACCCTGATGGTCACCAGCCCGGGCGCCAGCGAGGGGAAGAGCACGGTGACGGCGAACCTGGCCGTGACCTTCGCGCAGCAGCGGATGAAGGTGCTGCTGGTGGACTGCGACATGCGCCGCAGCCGCCTGCACCAGATCTTCGGCACCGAGCGCCTCCCCGGGCTCACCGAGGTGCTGGCGCGGCAGGCCACGCTCGAGGAGGCGATCCGCCCCACCGACGTGGACGGGCTGCACCTGCTCCCCGCGGGCACGCTGGTGCCCAACGTGAGCGAGCTGCTGGGCAGCCCCCGCATGAAGGAGACGCTGGCCGAGCTCTCCTCGCGCTACGACCTGGTGCTGGTGGACACGCCCCCCGTGCTCGCCGCCGCCGACGCCGAGATCCTGGGCGTGCAGACCGACGCCGCGCTGGTGGTGATCCGCGCCGGGCAGACGGAGCGCCAGCCGGCGCAGTACGCGGTGCAGCAGCTCCGCGCGATCGGCGCGCGGGTGGTGGGCGGCGTGCTCAACGACCCCGACGAGAAGGTCGCCGGCTACGGCCGCTACACCTACTACTACGACTACTACAGCAAGGACGCGCCGGCCTCGACGTGATGCTGGCTTTGCTGGCGGACGTGACGGCGGCCCTCTTCGACATCGGTCGGGGAGGGCCGTTGGTTCTTACGGCAACGGCGGGTCTGGGCGTGTTCGGCGCCGAGGCGCCGAACCGGGCTGCGCGCTGCGTAGGGCACGATACCGCCGTGCCCAACGCAGCCGGGCCCACGGCGGCCCGCCCCGGCCTCGTCTCCGCCGACGTGATGGTGCAGGCGGGCCGCCGCGTTCCCGGCCCTCCGGGCGCGCATCCCTCACGCTCCGTGCGCGAAGCGTCCGCCCGTGCCGCGGGATGACACCGAGTGGAACCCCGGCACGTCGGGGGCCCAGGCGTGGCGGAGGGCCGCAGGAAGCTCCGACGGCGGCCTGCCCACCCTCTCCCGGAACGGGAGAGGGCACGTGCCCTCGGGCGCGGGGAGAGGGCCCGCGGGGCCGAGGCCGCGCGATCAGTCCCTCGACACCCCGCCATCTCCCCCATCCCTCCCCCGCCCGGTTGACATCCGCCCCCCCGCGCGGTCACTTGTCGCGCGTCGGAACGTGCGGTTCTTCATCCCAGCGGAAAGCGGTACTCAGACCTTGCAGGCCCTCGTCTACGCGCTCGTCGCGGCCGCGGCCAACCTGGCCGGCGGGCTGCTCATCACCGCCCACTCGCGTGGCGGGCGGCGGCTGCAGCACGTGCTCATCGCGTTCGGCGCGGGGTTCATGCTGGCCACCGTCAGCATCGCCATGGTCCCCGAAGCCATCGAGCACGGCGGCGAATCGGCCGCGCTGGGGATCCTGGTGGGCTACCTCCTGGTCCACCTCACCCAGCACGCGCTCACCCCGCACTTCCACTTCGGCGAGGAGACGCACCAGCACGAGATGGTGAACCCGTGGGTGGGGATCGCCGCGCTGCTGGGGCTGGTGCTGCACACCTTCTTCGACGGCGTGGCCATCGCCAGCGGCTTCGCGGTGGGGTCGTGGCTGGGGATGCTGGTCTTCATCGCCATCCTGCTGCACAAGATCCCCGAGGGCGTCACCGTCGCCTCCATCATGCTGGCCAGCGGCAACTCGCGCCGGCGCGCCCTGGGCGCGGTGCTGGCGCTGGGGGTGTCCACGGTGCTGGGCGTGCTGCTGACGGAGTACGTGGAGCCGCTGGCCAGGCACGGGCTGGCCCTCAGCGCCGGGGTCACGCTCTACGTGGCCGCCTCCAACCTGATCCCCGAGGTGCAGAAGGGGCGCAGGCCGGGGCTGGCGATCGCGGTGGTGGTGGGGGCGGCGCTGTTCTACGTCACCTTCCTGATGCTGCGGGGAGTGATCCATTGAGCGACCTGTCGCTGTTCGGCGAGCCCGGCCCGGCCGACCGCCGCGAGGACCCCGCGTCCTCTCCGCCGCCTCCGCCCGCGGCGGACGCGCCGCTGGCCGAGCGCATGCGCCCGCGCACGCTGGACGAGATGGTGGGCCAGCAGGCGCTGGCCGGGCCCGAGGGGACGCTGCGGAAGCTGCTGGCGGCCGGGCAGCTCCCCAACCTGATCCTCCACGGCCCGCCGGGGAGCGGCAAGACCACGCTGGGGCGGATGATCGCCTCGCTCAGCGGCACCGCCTTCGTCCCCTTCAACGCCGTCAGCGAGGGCGTCCCGCGCCTGCGCGAGGTGGTCAAGGAGGCCGAGGCGCGCCGCAAGGCCGGCCGGCGCACCCTCCTCTTCATCGACGAGATCCACCGGCTCAACAAGGGGCAGCAGGACTTCCTCCTCCCCTGGATCGAGTCGGGCCTGATGACGCTGGTGGGCGCCACCACCGAGCACCCGGCGTTCGAGATCAACGCCGCCGTCCTCTCCCGCTCGCGCGTGCTGGTGCTGGAGCCGCTCTCGGAAGAGGACGTGCGCGCCGTGGTCCACCGCGCGCTGGAAGACCCCGAGCGCGGCCTGGGCAGGCGCGTGGAGCTGGAGCCGCGGGCCGAGGACGTGCTGGTGCGCAACACCGGCGGCGACGCGCGCCAGGCGCTCAGCGGGCTGGAGATCGCGGCGGGGCTGGTGGGCGGCAGCGGCGTGATCGACACGGAGGCGGTGCGCGAGGCGCTGCAGCAGCGCACGGCCCGCTACGACACCACGCTGGGCTACGAGCTGCTGAGCGCCTTCCACAAGTCGCTGCGCGGCAGCTCGGGCAGCGGCGCGCTGTACTGGGCGATGCGGATGATCCAGAGCGGCGAGGACCCCAAGACCGTCTTCCGCCGCCTGGTCGCCGCCGCGTACGAAGACGTGGGGCTGGCCGACCCGCAGGCGGGGATCGTGGCGATGAACGCGATGCTGGCGTTCGAGCGGATGGGGCTTCCCGAGGGGCTGCTCCCGCTGTACAACGCCATCCTCTACGTGGCCAACGCGCCCAAGTCGAACCGCGCCTACCTGGCCGGCGGCGCCGCGGCCGAGGCGGCGCGCCAGCACCCGGACGCGCCGGTGCCCCTGCATCTGCGCAACGCGCCCACGTCGCTGATGAAGGAGTGGGGCTACGGGGAGGGCTACAAGTACGCCCACAACTACGAGGGCGGCGTGGTGGACCTCCAGTGCCTCCCCGACGAGATCAGGGACCTCCGCTTCTACGAGCCCGGCGACCGCGGCTACGAGGCCAAGATCGCCGCG
>DASQLJ010000117.1:0-4763 GCA_035630095.1 Longimicrobium sp. | reverse complement strand
GAGCCGGGGGCGCGCTACAGCTACTCGGGCGAGGGGATCAACCTGCTGCAGTTCGTGATGGAGCAGGGAATGGGGATGAACGTGGATTCGCTGATGCGCGAGCGCGTCTTCCGCCGCTTCGGGATGGACCGGACGCAGATGACGTGGCGCGCCGACTTCGAGGCCGACCACGCCATCGGCTACGACGAGGCGGGCAAGCCGCTGGGCCACCGCCGCCGCACCGGCGTGCGCGCCGCCGGCTCCGCCGACAGCGACGTGGCCGGCATCGCCCGCTTCGCCCGCGGCGTGCTGCGCGGCGAGGGGCTGTCGCCGGCCGCGCGGCGGGAGATGCTGCGGCCGCAGGTGCGCATCCGCGCGCGCCACCAGTTCCCCACCCCCATCGCCGCGGACGACACCACCAGCCGCGACGACGCGATCCGCCTCTCCTACGGGCTGGGATGGGGGCTGATCCAGACGCCGCACGGCCCCGCGTACTTCAAGGAGGGCCAGGACGACGGCTGGGTGAACTACATGATCGCCTTCGACCGCCCGAAGACGGCGATGGTGGTGATGATGAACAGCTCCAACGGCACGCGCATCATCACCCGCCTGCTCGCGGAACTGATCGGCGACACCTTCACCCCAGCCGAGTGGGACCGCTACACGCGTGGATGAAGAAGAATGCACCCGAGATTGGAAAGCAACTGTTGTCAAAGCTCAACGATCTCGCGAAATCTATCTTCTTCCCAGCTCCGGACTGATTCGAGATATGTCGGAGGTGGTGGGCAGGGCCGCATTAGAATTAAAGGAGAAGCCGGTCGAGTAGAAGATCCTGGATCACGGGTCGGACCGACGAACCCACGCTGCTTCCTCGACGGGGGTCGGAGCGACAAGCTCTGGCCCCGGACCTGCACGCGGGGTAGGTTGTACTATTCTCGTCCGTACACCCTCGACCGGGTCCGCCGCCGTTCCGCGACGGCCCCGGTGATCATTCAGAAGAGCACCACGATGGCGACCACGACCCGCAGGAAGCCCCAGGCGGAGCCGGCCACCTCGGTGGACCGCGACACCCTGGTCGGGTTCTACCGCACCATGCTCCTGTCGCGGCGGCTGGACGACAAGGAGATCCAGCTCAAGCAGCAGAACAAGATCTTCTTCCAGATCTCGGGCGCCGGGCACGAGGGCGTGCAGGTGGCCGCCGCGGCCCACGCCAAGCCCGGGCACGACTGGTTCTACTTCTACTACCGCGACCGGGCGTTCTGCCTGGCGCTGGGGATGACGCCGCTCGACCAGATGCTGCAGGCCGTGGGCGCCGAGGCCGACATCGGCTCGGGCGGGCGCCAGATGCCCAGCCACTGGGGCCACCCCGCGCTCAACATCGTGAGCACCTCGTCGCCCACCGGCACGCAGTTCCTGCAGGCCGTGGGCACCGCCGAGGCGGGCATCCGCGCCGAGAAGATCGGCGAGCCGCTGGTGGAGATCACCCGCGCGCACGGCGACGAGATCGCCTGGGTGACCACCGGCGACGGCACCACCAGCGAGGGCGAGTTCTGGGAGAGCCTGAACACCGCCTGCAACCTGAAGCTCCCCGTCCTCTACATCGTGGAGGACAACGAGTACGCCATCTCCGTCCCCGTGGAGGTGAACACGGCCGGCGGCAGCATCAGCAAGCTGGTGGCGGGGTTCCCCGGGCTGTTCATCCAGACCTGCGACGGCACCGACGTGGTGGAGAGCTACGAGGTGCTGGGCCGCGCGGCGGAGTACTGCCGCCAGCGGAAGGGCCCCGCGCTGGTGCACGCCAAGGTGATCCGCCCGTACTCGCACTCGCTGAGCGACGACGAGAAGTTCTACAAGACCGACGTGATGCGCAGCGAGGAGGCCAGGCGCGACCCGCTGGTGCGCACCGCCGCGCTGCTGCAGGAGCTGGGCTACGCCACCGAGGACGACCTCAAGCGGATCGAGGCCGAGGTGACGGCCGAGATCCAGAAGGCCGTGGACGAGGCGCTCGTCTCGCCGCAGCCCGACCCGTCCACGGCGATGCGCTACCTCTTCTCGCCCGACGTGGACCCCACGGCCGAGCAGTTCGACACCGAGGACGACCCGCGGTTCTCGGGGAACGAGACCACCATGGTCGACCTGATCAACGCCACGCTGAAGGACGAGATGCGGCGCGACCCGCGCATCGTGATCTTCGGCGAGGACGTGGCCGACTGCTCGCGCGAGGACGTGCTGGAGCAGGTGAAGGGGAAGGGCGGCGTGTTCAAGGTGACCGCCGGCCTGCAGCGCGAGTTCGGCGGCACCCGCGTGTTCAACTCGCCGCTGGCCGAGGCGAACATCGTGGGGCGCGCGGTGGGGATGGCGGTGCGCGGGCTGAAGCCGGTGGTCGAGATCCAGTTCTTCGACTACATCTGGCCGGCGATGATGCAGATCCGCGACGAGCTGGCCACCATGCGCTACCGCAGCAACAACACCTACGCCGCGCCGGTGGTGATCCGGGTGACGTACGGCGGCTACCTCAAGGGCGGCGCCATCTACCACTCGCAGACGGGCGAGAGCATCTTCGCCCACTGCCCGGGGCTGCGCGTGGTGCTCCCCGCCACCGCGATGGACGCGGCGGGGCTGCTGCGCACCGCCATCCGCAGCGAGGACCCGGTCATCTTCCTGGAGCACAAGCACCTGTACCGCCAGGTGTACAACAAGGGGAAGTATCCGGGGCCCAACTTCATGATCCCCTTCGGCAAGGCGCGCACGGTGCGCCAGGGGACCGACGTGACGGTGGTGGCGTGCGGCGCGCTGGTGCAGCGCTCGCTGGTGGCGGCCAAGATGGCCGAGGAGCAGCACGGCATCAGCACCGAGGTGATCGACCTGCGCACGCTGAGCCCGTTCGACATGGACTCGATCGCCGAGAGCGTGAAGCGCACCAACCGCGTGATCGTGGCGCACGAGGACTCGCTCTCGTGGGGGATCGGCAGCGAGATCGCCGCGCGCATCGCGGACGAGCTGTTCCCGTGGCTCGACGCGCCGGTGCGGCGGGTGGCCTCGCTCGACACGTGGGTGGCCTACGCGCCGCAGGTGGAGCGCGCCATCCTCCCCGAGCCCGAGGACGTGTTCAAGGCGATCCGCGACATCAAGGCGTTCTGACCGCCTGACGGTCGACCGACGACGAAACCAGCCCCGCCCGGACAGTTCCGGGCGGGGCTGTTCGTTGGCAACGGTTTACGTCGGCCTTACGTCTGATACGAATCGGATCGCGAAAAGTCGGTGGCAGGGCCTGAAACGAAAGAGCCGGATGCGGGCGTGTCCCTCCGCTGCGCTCCGGGCCGGGCTTCGCGCGCCGTAGGCAACGATACCGCCGTTGCCAACGGCGCCGAGCCGCCGGCGCGCCAAGCCCTCGCCGCGGATCTGAAGGATTGGCGCGGGCGCGCCGGCGTCTCGGCCCTGCGGGCGCGAATCCCTCACGCAACAGCAAGATCACGGAACGGAGTTCATGCGATGCGCATGATCGGCGGCCGGGAGTCACATCCCGCCGCGGATGCGCGTTCTCACCCGCAGAGCCGGACGCGGCGCGACATGGCTGCGTCCGCGGAACCCATCGACCCACCCGATCCTGTATCCAGATGCGTATGACCTTCTCCCGCTCCGCCTCGATCCTCGCCGCGTCGGCGGCGCTCGCGCTCGCTCCGATGGCCTCGCACGCACAGTCCGCCGGGCCGTTCCTGGGGATCGGCGCGGGCGCGTCGCGCGTGGCGCGCACCAACGAGACCGCCGCGCGGCTCAGGCCGTCGCTGCACCTGCGCACGGGGTGGAGCTTCAATCCCAACGTGTCGCTGGTGCTCGAGGGGACGCTGAACGGCATCGGCAGCCCCAACAGCCCGGAGCCGCCGGTCGCGGACTCGGCGATCAACGGCGGGGCGTACCGCAACCGCCAGCTCCAGACCGGCGCGGTGCTCCTCTCGCTGCAGCTCGGCAACGCGCGCACGCTGTACGTCCGCCCCGGCATCGGCATTGCGCGGCACGCGTTCACCGTCTACCGCCCGCTCCCCGCCGACGGCTACGAGGCGGAGACGGGGTACGAGGGCGGCCCGGCCGCGGGGATCGCCGTGGGGCGCGAGGTCGCCGTCATCCCCAGCTTCCCGCTGTCGGTGGAGGCGGTGGCGCTGTACAGCCGCGGCGAGGACAGCACCAGCCCGCGCTGGACCGCCGGGGTGCAGATCGTGCGGGACATTCGCTTCTGAACCCGCGGATAACCACAACAACGATGATGATGAGGGAGATGCGCATGATGAGGTTCGTCCCCCGTCTCGCCGCCGCCGCCGCGCTCGCGCTGGGGCTCGCGGCGTGCGAGGACCCGCTCGGCGGCGGGCTCGTGCCGGTCCGCTTCACGGTGACCGAGCGGCCCACGCCGGAGTTCGCCGTGGCGAGCGAAGCGGCGCGCAGCGTGACCGTTCGCGGCACCTTCGGCTTCAGCTCGTGCGACGAGATCGACCCCGACGCGCGGCTGGACGGGAACACGCTGGTGTTCCGGCTGGAGGCCGACGGCAGCGGTGGAGCCTGTCTCCCCGTTCTCGAGGTCCGCGGCTACCGCGCCGAGATGTCCAGCCTGGAGCCCGACACCTACCACGTGCGCGTCGAGCACGTCGGCACCACCGACAGCTACGACGGCACCACCCGCCCCGACGGCGTGCGCTTCGAGGCGAACGTCACGGTGCGGTAGCTTAGAGCCAGGCGCAGGATCATCGGGATCGAAGCAGAACCCCTCGCCGGGAGCCGGACGAGGGGTTCTG
>DASQLJ010000116.1:0-3232 GCA_035630095.1 Longimicrobium sp. | reverse complement strand
TGCGCGGGCCGATCGAGTTCAAGTTCACGCTCGGCCGCTGGGAGCGGGTGGAGACGGACAGCGCGGGCGGCGGTATCTCCAACCGGCGCTTCACCATCCCCGCGACCGGCGCGGTGACGTGGACGGGGAGCGTGGGCGGCTGGCAGGACCGGGCGACGATCCCCGCGCGCAGGTCCACGCGGCGGCCGACGGTGTCCGTGATCGACACGGCGTTCGCGATCCCGCAGCTCGGGCGCACGCGGCGGGTGTGGGTGTACCTGCCGCCGGACTACGCCACGTCGGACAAGCGCTACCCCGTGCTGTACATGCACGACGGTCAGAACGTGTTCGACGACTCCACCAGCTTCGCGGGCGAGTGGGGGGTGGACGAGACGCTGGACAGCCTGTTCGCGGCGGGCGATCCCGGCATCATCGTGGTCGCGGTGGACCACGGCGGGCCGAAACGGCTGGACGAATACTCGCCCTGGCGCCACCCCCGCCACGGCGGCGGCGAGGGCGACGCGTACGTCCATTTCCTGGCGCACACGCTGAAGCCATACATCGACCGCCGCTACCGCACGCGCCCCGACCGGCTGAGCACCGGCGTGGGGGGCTCCAGCATGGGCGGGCTGATCTCGCTCCACGCGGCGCTGAAGTATCCGGAGGTGTTCGGCCGCGCGGGCGTGTTCTCCCCCGCGTTCTGGTTCAGCGACTCGACCTTCGTCCAGGCGCGCGCCGGGGCGCCGCCACGGCCGGGGACGCGGATCTACCTGGTCACCGGCGCGCGGGAGGGTGACGAGCCGGAGCGATACGCCCGCGACCACCGCACGATGATCGACATCCTGGTCGCACGCGGGTTTACACCCGGCCGTGAGATCGAGGGATACGTCCGCGCCGACGGCACGCACCAGGAGTGGTTCTGGCGCCGCGAGTTCCCCGCCGCCTACCGCTGGCTGTTCGGGTCGAACTAGCGGAGCTGCAGGGGGACTCGCCCGCGGGAGCAGGGCGAATGAATTCGCTGCAACAACTACACGAAGTCCGCCTTCGCGGCGCCTTCGCGGACTACCGGCTGTAGCGTTGCCGAGGTGCCCCTGCGCGGAATCGGCTTCGTTCGTGTTCGGATGCAGCGAAGCCGGTGAAGCGAGCAGAGATCGCTCTCGCAACCTCTCCCGGAACGGGAGAGGTGGGCGCCCCCAGGCGACCGGAGAGGGCGCGATGCCGCGGATCCATCGACGAAACTGGAAACGAGATTGGCCCGGGCCATCCCGGGGATGAACCACCGAAAAGGACTGCCGATGCGCCGTATCGCCTTTGCATCCATCACCGCGGCCGTGCTGGCCGGCGCCGCTGCCGCCGCGGCGCAGGGCACGGCCGCCGCCCCGGCCGCGCCGTGGACGCGCGGCGCCACCTGCTACGAGGTGTTCGTCCGCTCGTTCCAGGACAGCAACGGCGACGGGGTGGGCGACCTCAACGGGCTGATCCAGAAGCTCGACTACATCAACGACGGCAACCCCGCCACCCAGCGCGACCTGGGTGCCCAGTGCATCTGGCTGATGCCGATCGCCGAGTCGCCCAGCTACCACGGCTACGACGTGGTGGACTACTACCGCGTGGACCGCGAGTACGGGACCAACGACGACTTCAAGCGGCTGATGGCCGAGGCGCACCGCCGCGGCATCCACGTGCTGGTGGACATGGTGCTCAACCACAGCTCCAGCGACAACCCGTGGTTCCTGGACGCCGCGCGCAACCCTCGGTCGCGCTACCGCAACTGGTACATGTTCAGCGCGCAGCACCCGGGGGTGAAGAACCCGTGGGGGAGCGACAACTGGCACAAGTCGCCGCACGGCGACGAGTACTACTTCGGGCTGTTCTGGAGCGGGATGCCCGACCTGAACGTGGAGAACCCCGAGGTGGTGGCCGAGACGAAGAGGATCGCGAGCTTCTGGCTGGACTCCATGGGGGTGGACGGCTTCCGCCTGGACGCCATCAAGCACCTGGTGGAGGCGGGGCGCGGCGCTCAGGTGGAGCACCTCCCCGGCACGCACGTCTTCCTGCGCGACTACGCCGCCTACCTGCGCACCGTGAAGCCGGACGCCTACACGGTGGGCGAGGTGTGGGACAGCATCGGCGCGGTGATGCCGTACTACCCCGACCAGCTCACCTCGCACTTCATGTTCGAGCTGTCGGACGCGATCCTGAACGCGGTGAAGACGGGGAACGCGTCCAGGCTGCTCCCCGGCTACCTGCGGCTGCAGGAGACGCTGCCGCCGCACCGCTACGCGCCCTTCCTGCGCAACCACGACCAGAGCCGGACGATGACCGTGCTCGAGGGCGACGTAGCGCGGGCGAAGATGGCCGCGACGCTGCTGCTCACCCTCCCCGGCCTCCCGTTCCTTTACTACGGGGAAGAGCTGGGGATCGCGGGGGACAAGCCGGACGAGAACCTGCGCACGCCGATGCATTGGACTTCCGCCCCCGGCGCGGGCTTCACCACCGGCACCCCCTGGCGCGCCCCCCAGGCCGACTGGGCCACGCGCAACGTGGCGGCGCAGAACGCCGACCGCGGATCGCTGCTCAACCTGCACCGCCGCCTGATCCACCTGCGCGCGCAGAAGCCGGCGCTGGCGAGCGGCGAGCTGGTTCCGCTCACGGCCGGGAGCGCCGCCGTGGCCGCCTACGTGCGCCGCGACGCCCGCCGCCCGGTGCTGGTGGTGGCCAACCTCGGCTCCACCCCGCTCTCCGGCGTGGCCCTCAACTCCGCCGCCGGGGCGCTGCGGGCGGGCCGCTACACCGCGCGCAGCCTCCTCGACCCCGTCTCCGCCGCGCCGGTGCGGGTGACCGCCAACGGCCGCGTGCACGGCTACGTTCCCGTCCCCACGCTGCGCCCCATGCAGGTGCACGTGCTGGAGCTGGTCCCCGCGCGCTGACGCGGAGCGAATGCGCCAGCGCGTCCCGAGCCGTGGACGCCTGGCGCACTCGCGCACTCACGCACCTGTTGAGACCGTTCGCCCTGCTGAGACCGTCCGCCCCACGCGCCCGATCTTCCCGGTCCCCGACAACCTCTCGTAGCGAGAACCCCCCGTGACCCAACGACCGCGCCTGAGCTTTCCCGAGATGTTCAACATGAGCTTCGGCTTCCTCGGCATCCAGTTCGGATGGGGGCTGCAGCTCGCCAACATGTCCGCCGTGTACGAGCGGCTGGGCGCGCGCCCCGACGAGGTGCCGCTGCTGTGGCTGGCGGCGCCGGTCA
>DASQLJ010000115.1:0-4842 GCA_035630095.1 Longimicrobium sp. | reverse complement strand
CGCCAACGCCACGGCGCCCCCCTCCGCCGCCGACCGGCGCCGCTGACGGTGCACGAGCTGACGCGGCGCCTGTCGCTGATCGTCATCACCGACCCGGACTGCGGCGAAGGGCGCACCATCGTCGACGTCGTCCGCGCGGCGCTGCGGGGCGGCGCGCCGTCCATCCAGCTCCGCGCCAAGGACCAGCCGGCGCGCGAGCAGGCCGCCCTCGCCCGCGCGCTGCTGGCGGAGACGCGGGCGGCGGGCGCCCTGCTGTGGGTGAACGACCGGCTCGACGTGGCCCTCGCCGCGGGGGCGGACGGCGTGCACCTGGGGCAGGACGACATTCCGGTGGATGCCGCGCGCCGCATCGTCCCCGCCGGCTTCCTGGTCGGCATCAGCGCGGAGACGCCGGAGCTCGCCCTCGCCGCCGAGCGCGACGGCGCGGACTACGTGGGCACCGGCCCCGTCCATGCCACCGGCAGCAAGGCCGACGCGGGCGAGGCGATCGGCTGCGCGCGCATCGCGGAGGTGGCGCGCGCCGTCCGCATCCCCGTCGTCGGCATCGGCCGCATCAGCGCGGACAACGCGGACGACGTGGTCCGCGCCGGCGCCGCCGGGGTCGCCGTGATCAGCGCCGTCATGCGCGCGCCCGATCCCGAGGCGGCGACGCGTGCGTTGATGCGCGCGGTGGAGACGAGCCGCGGCTGATCCGGGATTCGAATCACCCCCCCGTCTTCCTGCCCGACCGCCCCCGAACCAAATTCTAATCACCAAAACTCTTCTCAGGTCCGGTGATCGAACATAGATTTCAGCCCTGAGGCATCCCTCCCTCCCAGGGCCCGGTTCCGGGCTCGCTCCGGAGGCCGTCGGTCCGGGCGGGCCTTCCCCGCAAAACATCCCGAAAACACGAGCAGTCCACCACGCGTCGCCCTCCGCGAGCGTGCACCCGCGCGCGCATCCCCGCGTTCCGGGCACACGCAGACGCGCGAACGTCCGCACAGCCACGCCGCAACACCAGCCCACGCCCTTGATCCGTCGCCACACCGCGGCGCTCGCCGCACTGCTCCTGGGCGCCCTCGCGCGCCCGGCCGCCGCCCAGCTCGCCGTCGCGTACACGCCGTCGGGCGAAGACGTCCGTCTCTCGCGCCTGGCGTTCACGCTCGACTCCATCGCCCGCGAGGCGATGGAGGACCAGTCGATCCCCGGCCTGAGCGTGGCGATCGTCAAGGATGGGCGCGTGCTGCTGCAGCGCGGCTGGGGCACCACCGAGCGCGGCAGGCGGCAGGCGGCCGCCAACACCGTCTACCAGATCGCGTCGGTCAGCAAGCAGTTCACCGCCGCCGCCGTGCTGCGCCTGGCCGAGCGCGGCCAGCTCTCGCTGGACGACGACGTCACGCGCTACGTGGACGGCCTGTCCGCGAGCTACCGCACCATCTCGCTGCGGCAGCTGCTCAACCACACGGCGGGCGTCCCCAACTTCACCGAGTTCTTCCGCGAGTTCCGCCGCACGCTCTCGCCGGCGCAGCTCGTCGACTCGCTGGCGGCGCGGCCGCTGCTGTTCGCGCCCGGCACCGGCTTCCACTACAGCAACTCGGGCTACTACCTGCTGGGGCTGGTGATCGAACGGGTGACGGGGCAGGCGTACGGCGACTACCTGCGCGACCAGTTCTTCGCGCCGCTGGGGATGGGCGACAGCGAGTACTGCGGCGCGGGCGGCGACCAGCCCGTGCCGTCGGGCTACGTGCGCAGCCGCCGCGGCGGGCCGGTGCACACCGAGCCCTGGCACCCGTCGGTGCTCTACGCCGCCGGCTCGCTCTGCAGCACCGCGGCCGACCTGGCGCGGTGGGAGGTGGCGCTCGGCGAGGGCCGCGTCCTCTCCCCCGAGAGCTGGCGCGAGATGACCACGCCCGTCCCCGCGCCCGACGTCAGCCTGCGCATGGCCTACGGCTTCGGGACGATGGTGGACACCACCGACGTCGGCCCGTACCTGCATCACGACGGCGCCGTCGCCGGCTTCCGCTCGCAGGTGGCCTGGTACCCGAACGAGCGGCTGGCGGTGGTGGTGCTGATGAACCAGGGCCTCGCCGCCCCCGAGCCGATCGAGCGCGACCTGACCCGCGCCGTGCTCGGCGTCACCGCGCGCCCCGCGCCGCGCCTGGCCGAGCGCCCCGCCCCGCCCGCGCGCCGCGCCAGCGGCAGCTTCGGCCCACCCCACCCGTTCGACCCCTGAGCGAATAACGACCGCAACAATAGAATCGGCCCCTCCCGCATGCACCGCGGGAGGGGCCGATCTTCTTCTTACCGTCTACGACGAATCTACCGCTTCCATCATGCGGATCCACGAACTCCGTGCCGCGAGAGGATTGCGTGAGGGATTCGCGCCCGGAGGGCCGAGACGCGGGCGCGCCCGCGTCGATCGCCGCATGACCGAGCCGGACCATGGCGCGCCGGCGGCTCGGCGCCGTTGGCAACGGCGGTATCGTTGCCTACGGCGCGCGAAGCCCGGCCCGGAGCGCAGCGGAGGGACACGCCCGCATCCGGCTGTTCCGTCGCCGGCCAAGGCACCGGCTTCTCGGGCGTCCGTATCAGTCCCGCCCCTCGATCTCGTACTTGGCGAGCATGCGGTGGATGGTCTTGCGGTCGATGCCGGCCGTGCGCGCGGCCTGCGAGATGTTGCCGCCATGGCGCTTGAGCAGGTCGCTCAGGTACTCCTTCTCGAACACCGTGATCGCGTCGGTCTTGGCGTCGTGGAACGGCAGGTCGGCCGAGAAGGTGATCGCCGAGCCCCGCCCGTTCGCCGCGTGCCGCACCGAAAGCTCCTCCGGCATGTCCTCGGCGAGGATCTCCTGGCCGGGGAGGCACATCGACACGATGCGCTCCACGAAGTTCTGCAGCTCGCGCACGTTGCCGGGCCACTCGTAGTCCTGCAGCACCCGCACCGCGTCGGGGTGGAAGCGCAGGTTGTCGCGCGAGTAGTCCTGCGCGTAGCGCTTGAGGAAGTGCTGCGCCAGCGCGGGGATGTCCTCGCGGCGGTGGCGCAGCGGGGGCAGCTTCACCGGCACCACGTTCAGCCGGTAGAGCAGGTCCTGCCGCAGCACCCCGTCGCGCACCGCCTGGTCGGGGTCGCGGTTGGTGGCGCTCACCCAGCGCACGTCGATGGCGATCTCATGCTCGCCGCCCACGCGCCGGATCTTCCGCTCCTGGATCACCCGGAGGAGCTTGGCCTGCAGCTCCATGCTCATCTCCGAGATCTCGTCCATGAAGAACGTGCCCCCGCTGGCCACCTCCAGCAGCCCGCGCCGCTGCTGGTCGGCGCCGGTGAACGCGCCCTTCTCGTGGCCGAAGAGCTCGCTCTCGAGCAGGTGGTCGGGGAGCGCGGCGCAGTTGATGGCCATGAACGGCCGCGCCGAGCGCCGGCTGTTGGTGTGGATCGCACGCGCGATCAGCTCCTTGCCGGTGCCGCTCTCGCCCGAGACGAACACGCTGGCGTCGGTGGGCGCCACCCGGCTCACCACCTCGAACACCTTCTGGATGCTCCCGCTGGTGCCGATGATGTTGTCGAACGAGTAGTGCTTCTTGAGCTGGTCGCGCAGCGACGCGTTGTCCTGCACCAGCCGCACCTGCTGCGCCGCGCGGCCGATCAGGATGCGCAGCTGCGTGGCGGTGAACGGCTTGGGGATGTAGTCGTAGGCGCCGGCGCGGATCGCCTCCACGCTGCTGTCCACCGTGGCGAAGCCGGTGATCATCACCACCAGCGTCTCCGGCGCCAGCTTCTTGATCTCCTTCAGCAGCGCAAGCCCGTCCATGTCGGGGAGCATCAGGTCGGTCAGCACGATGTCGGGGCGCTGCCGGCGCACCACCTCCAGCGCGTTCCGCCCGCGGCCCTCGGTGACCACGTTGTAGCCCTCGCTGCTCAGGATCTGACCGCAGCTCTTCACCAGGAGCTCCTCGTCGTCCACGATCAGCACGTTGATCGAGACTTCGGCTTCAGCGGCGTCGCTCATCTTGTTCGGCCTTGACTTGCGCGGGGAGGGGCGCGCGTGGACGGCTTAAGGGGAAAGAAATGTCCCCGGCTACTCGTTTGAGGCGTGGTATGCACACCTGGACGGGGCATGGCATCCACAACGTGGGGCTAATATGCCTCACGTGAGTCACGAGCGCCATAGTTTTGTTTCGACGCAACCGCAGCCCCGGCGGCCGCTCCGCGAAGGTTCTTGCCCCGCAAATACTTACGGGGCTGCCGGAAAGACGACGAACGAGCCGCGGACGTAAAGTCCACGGCTCGACCCGTTCATTGCGGCGAATCGCGGCCGCTCCGGTAGCGCCGCGGCAGGCACCGGCCGGATGGGCGATGACGCGGCTACGGCGGTCCGGCGCCGCGCGCGGCCGGGTCGATCGTCGGCCGCACGGCCAGGATCACCGCCCCGCCGCCGCCGTGCGTCTGCGAGCCGATCAGCAGCGTCTTCCCCGGCGCGCCGCTCACTGCCGTGCTCACCGAGCCGTCCGCGGTGGTCACGGCCACCTCCACCGTCACGGCGGCGTCCGGCCCGGACGGGGTGACGGCGCGCACGGCGCCGGTCACGCGCACGTCCTTCTCCTGGTGCGCGAAGGGGACGCCCTCCACCGCGCGCACCGTCATGGCGTTCAGCAGCCGGTAGCCGCGGTAGCGGAACAGCTCGCGCAGCGGCGCCTCCACCCGCGCGATCGCCGAGTCGCCCTGCGCGAAGTCGCCCGCCTCGATCACCTGGAAGTGCAGCGTCACCGCCTGGGGCGCGCCGTCGTAGCGCTTCAGCACCACGGCGATGCTGTCCAGCCGGTCGGGCCGCTCGCGCACCGTCAGCAGCCGTCCCTTGCCGCTGA
>DASQLJ010000114.1:0-26752 GCA_035630095.1 Longimicrobium sp. | reverse complement strand
AGCTCGGTGCGCACGGCGCGGTACTGCCGGGCCGGCACCTCCACGCGGATCACGCGGTTCAGCGCGTCGACCCACACGTCGGCCGCGGCGCCGCCGCGTGGCTGCACCACCAGGTGGAAGAGGCGCACGGTGCGCCCGGCGATCTGCACCGGCTCCTCGCCGCGGTTGGTGACGGTGGCCAGCACCTGCCGGTTCTCGCGCGGGACGATCACGGGGACCGTGCCCGAGTGGGTGCGCTGGGCCAGGAAGTAGTAGTGGTGCGCCACCCCCTCGTCGAGCACCACGGCGCCCGCGCTGGCCACGTACTCGCGCAGCTGCTCGCCCGCGCCGGTCACGATCTTCTGGCTCACCCGGCCGCCGGCGATGGTGCCCACGATGCGCTGCGGCGCGTCGCCGCTCACGTCCACCTGGTACTGCACGGGGTCGGCGCCCACGCCCTGCGCGCGCAGCCGCGGCGAGAGCGAGAGGCTCCCCTCGGCCAGGCGCAGCTCGACCTTGCCGGTGGCCATGGTCACGGCCACGGCGCCGCTGCCGGTCTGCGTGATGGTGAAGGTCTCGGTCCCCACCTCGCGCTCGCCCACGTAGACGCGGAAGGTGCCCTGGTCGCCCGACTGCGCGGCGAGCGGGGCGGCCGCGGCGAGCACGGGGACGAGCAGGCTCAGAACTCGGTTTCGGATCATGCAAAGGCTCCCGGGGCATCGCGGGTTTCCGCAGCCCCCAAGGGTTTCAGGTACGGAACAGTACACCCCGCCGGGGGCTGGGGGTCCGAACGCAAGAGGGATGCGAAGATTTTCGGGGATGCGGGGCGCTGTCGGACAGGTGCGTGAGTGCGAAAGCGCGAAAGTGCTGGGTGCTGAGTGCGAAAGCTGGAACCACATGACGCCATGCGACGGCTGGACGGCCAGATGGGGGGATCACGGGAGGCTGTGTCCGGCACATCGGTCATCGGAATCTCACCGCACCGTTGACGGCTAATTGCGATGATTCGGAGGGCTGTGCGCGGCGGCGGACGTCGCAGGGTGCGGGTCGGGTGATGCGTGACCGCGGCACCCGGACGTCGGGGGTGCGCCCGTGCGTGAGGGATGCGCGCCCGGAGGGCCGGGAACGCGGCGGACCGCCGGCACCGTCACGTCGGTGGAGACGAGGGTTGGGCGGGCCGCCGTGGGCCCGGCGCGGTTGGGCACGGTTGTATCGTGCCCTACCGCGCGCGCAGCCCGGCCCGGAGCGCAGCGGAGGGACACGCCCAGAACCCGCAGTTTAGTGTTCGCCCGCGTCGACCGTCGAAAGATCCCCGCCGGCGGACGTCGAGCGCGAGACACGCACGAAAACCGCGGTTCCGTGAGCTACCGGAACCGCGGTCATACATTTCCCCGGATGTCGAGCCGGTGCGACGAAAAACTATTGCAGGAAGGTCTCCAGGAAGCGCGCCCTCGACTGGTGCCGCAGGCGGAGCAGCGCCTTCTCCTTGATCTGCCGCACCCGCTCGCGGGTGATGCCGAAGCTCTCGCCGATCTGCTCCAGCGTGAGCGGCTCGGTGTCGCCCAGGCCGAAGTAGAGGCGCAGCACCTTGGCCTCGCGCTCGCTGAGCGTGCCCAGCGCCTCCTCGATGGTGCGCTTGAGCGCGCCCTCGTAGACCTCGTCGTCGGGGCCGGCGGAGCCCTGGTCGGAGAGGTAGTCGAGGAGCTGGCCGTCTTCGCCGGGAACCAGCGGCGCGTCGAGGGAGAGGTACACCTGGCTCATGGCCAGCGCGTGGCTGATCTCGTCCTCGGGCACCTCGAGCTCCACCGCGATCTCCTGCAGGGTGGGCTCGCGCCCCAGCTCCTGCGTCATCGCCGACGAGCGCCGGCCGATGCGGTGCACGGCGCCCGCGCGCGACAGCGGCACCCGCACGATGCGGCTCTGCTCGGCCAGCGCCTGCAGGATCGCCTGGCGGATCCACCACACGGCGTAGGAGATGAACTTGATCCCCTTGGTCTCGTCGAACTTACGCGCGGCGCGGATCAGGCCGATGTTCCCCTCGTTGATGAGGTCGGCCAGCGACACGCCCTGGTTCTGGTACTTCTTGGCCACCGCCACCACGAAGCGCAGGTTGGAGCGCACCAGCGCCTCGAGCGCCTCGCTCTCGCCGTCGCGGATGTGCCGGGCCAGCCGCGCTTCCTCGTCGCGGTCGATCAGCGGATAGGCGCTGATCTCGCGCAGGTACTGGTCGAGCGACTCGGATTCGGAGGCGATCTTCTTGGCGGGGCTGAACGACATGGCGGGGCTCCGGTTCAGCGGAAGCGGCACGGTATCCGCCGGATGGCGGCCAAAAGGCGGGGACGTTTCGAAACCTTCGGAAGGCTGCCGCCATGCAGGATGGCCGGGCGAGCCGGGATTCGCGTACGGGCGCTGGGGAGGGACGCGCGTGGATCGTTCATGACGGGCCACGGCTGGAGTATGACAGGGCACCTTCGGGGTGTCAAGCCCCCCTCCAGACGTTTTCTCCACGCCGCCCCGAAGCGGCCTGCCGGGGCCCGCAACTCTCGCCCCGCCGCTCACTTCCGGCCCGCCGCCCCCGCCCGCGCGTGCCAGGCGCCGGCGGTGGGGGAAGACGAAACGCCCGGCGCGGGGCGCCGGGCGTGGGATCGGTGCAATGGATCGTTGCAGCGGATCGTTACAGCCGGGGCGAACCCGGCCGGCGTTCAGTGCACCAGCTCGCCGATGCGGCCCCAGCGGACGCTGCTGAGCCAGGCGAAGGGCGACAGGTCCTTCTGGTACGAGTAGTACACGAACATGGGGCGCCCCTTGATGGCGCTGCCGTCGAGGAAGCCCCAGAAGCGCGAATCCTCGCTGTTGTCGCGGTTGTCGCCCAGCGCGAAGAACTTGCCGGGCGGCACCACGATGGGGCCCCAGTTGTCGCGCGTGGGGCGGTAGTCGCTCCAGTGCGCGGGGCGCCGCGCCAGGTGCTGGAGCTGCCAGAGCATGTCTTCGCTGTTGGGGTCGGTGAGCGGGTCGCTGTGGCGCGCGAACGGCTCCACCTGCGGCTTGCCGTTCAGGTACAGCACCTTGTCGCGCATCTGCAGCGTGTCGCCGCCCATCCCCACGATGCGCTTGACGTAGTTGCGGTGCGGGTCGTGGGGCGGCAGGAACACCACCACGTCGCCGCGGCCGGGCGTGGTGAACGCCGGCAGGTGCGAGTGGGTGTAGGGGATCTCGGCGCCGTAGACGGCCTTGTTCACCAGCAGGAAGTCGCCCACCAGCAGGGTGCCTTCCATGCTGCCGGTGGGGATCTTGAACGCCTCGAAGAGGAAGGTGCGGATCACCAGGAAGAGGACGATGGCCGTGCTGATGGCCTTGGTCCACTCCCACATCCAGCGCCCGGTGCTGATGGAGCCCCGCGCCTCGCCGGCGGTCTTGCGGCGCTCCAGGTCCGCGCGCTCGGCCGAGAGGCGGAGGCGGCGCGGCTCGAGCGCGGGGTCGGGGGCGTGGGGATCGTCCATTGCGCGCGGGGCTCTGGCGGTGAAAGGCGCTACGGCGGCGCGGCCGTCCGGGTGCGCCGCTCCAGCTTTGATGTACACGCGATGCGGGTGCCCGTTCCGGGCCTCCCGCGGGACCTGACGGCGCCCCTAAGCCGTTGCCAGAGCAGGGCTAACGCGGGGACGCACATGAAGGGTAACCGGGGACCGGGAATCCGCCAACCCCCGGGGGGTGATCGGTGGATTTCGGGCGGTGAAACGCCGGTTGCAGCGCCGGTGGAGATTCGACGAGCGGCGGTGCGAGGGTCCCGAGGTTACGCTGTATCCACCTCTCCCGCGCGCCCTCCGCCCCGCGGGCCCTCTCCCCGCGCCTGAGAGCGCTCCCCTCTCCCGTTCCGGGAGAAGGAGGCATGCAGCGGTGGCGGTGGGGCCTGCTGACTTTCGCGCGTCCGACGCGTCCGTGTGGACGGTTGGCGGCTCATACGATCAACGCCGGGGAAAGTGTCATCGTCCGGCGCTGGAATGTGGAAGTGCGCGGGTGCAAAACGCACTCGCGCACTTCCGCACTCATATCACGCACTCACGCACCTGTTGCGGTCAACTCAGTACGGCGCCGCCTGGTAGTTGTCGATCTGCGCGCGCTGCAGCTTCCCGCTGTAGTCGACGTAGCCGACCTTGGTCTCGCTGTAGAACTCGTAGACTTCCCAGCCGCCCTCGCGGTGCCCGTTGCCGGTCTGCTTCACGCCGCCGAACGGGAGGTGCGCCTCGGCGCCGATGGTGGGCGCGTTGACGTAGGTGATGCCGTTGTCCAGGTCCTGGAAGGCGCGGAAGCCCAGGTTCACGTCGCGCGTGTACACCGAGCTGCTCAGGCCGTACTTCACCTCGTTGTTGATGCGGAATGCCTCTTCCGCCTCGCTGAAGCGGATCACCGAGAGCACCGGCCCGAAGATCTCCTCGGTCGCCAGCCGCGACCCCGGCTGGATCCCGGTGAAGATGGTGGGCTGGAAGAACCAGCCGTCGTCGAGCCCGTGGCCGGTGGCGCGCGCGCCGCCCAGCGCCAGGGTGCCTTCCTGCTTCCCGATCTCCACGTACTTCTCCACCTTCTCCAGCGCGCGGGCGTTGATCAGCGGCCCCACGTCCACGCCGTCGTCGTTGCCGTAGCCCAGCTTCAGCTCCTTCGCGCGCTCGGTGAGCCGCTCCACGAAGGTGTCGTGGATGACGTCGTGCAGCAGCAGGCGGCTGGTGGCGGTGCAGCGCTGGCCCGTGGTGCCGAAGGCGCCCCAGAGCACGCCGTCCAGCGCCAGGTCCAGGTCGGCGTCCGCGAACACGATCTGCGCGTTCTTGCCGCCCATCTCCAGGCTCAGCCGCTTGTGCAGCTCGCCGCAGGTGCGCCCGATCTCGCTCCCCGTGGCGGTGCTGCCGGTGAAGGAGATGACCGGGATGTCGGGGTGCGAGACGATGTGCGCGCCCACCTCAGCGCCGTAGCCGTGCACCAGGTTCACCACGCCCCTGGGGATCCCCGCCTCTTCCAGGATCTCCACCAGGAGCGAGACGGTGTGCGGCACGTCTTCGCCCGGCTTGATCACCACCGTGTTCCCGCACACCAGCGCGGGGAACATCTTCCAGGTGGGGATGGCCAGCGGGAAGTTGAAGGGCGTGATCAGCCCCGCCACGCCGATCGGGCGGCGGAAGCTCATCGCCCACTTGCTGGCGAGCTCGCTGGGCACCGTGCGCCCCGAGAGCTGGCGGCCGACCGTGGCGGCGTAGTAGGCGGTGTCGATCCCCTCCTGCACGTCGCCCTTGGTCTCGGCCCACACCTTCCCCATCTCGCGCGTGGCGGCGTGGGCGATCTCGTCCTTGCGCGCCACCAGCAGGTCGCCCACGGCGCGCAGGATGTCGCCGCGCGCGGGGGCCGGCTTCAGGCGCCACTCGTTGAACGCCGCCTTGGCTGCCGCCGCGGCGCGGTTCACGTCTTCCTTGCCCGAGCGCGGCCACAGGCCGATCAGGTCGCCGTTGCGGGCCGGGTTGCGGTTCTCGAAATACTCGCCTGTAGACGGCTCCACCCACTCGCCGCCGATGAAGTTCTTGAACTTGTCCGCCATTGCTCCGCGCGCGTTCGAGGGTCGTGTCGCTGTTACGGGTCCGGGAAAGCCCGCCAATCTACAAGGGCGGGGAAGGGGGCGCGAGTCGGCGGGGAGCTCGCGCCGTCGCGCTCCGTCTCACCCGATCCGCCGCCGTGGAAGGCGGATCAGCGGGGGCGGCTGGAGCCCGGTTGTCCGCAATTAACCCTTGCGCGGCGGGAAAGGAGGAAACACCCTGAGCGGGAAAGCCGACCATTCGGAGACAAAGCCGGCCCCCCATTCTTCTCCGTGGTACTTCCCGGGCGAGGTCCCCCATGAGCACCGTTCCCACCACCGAAGACAACAGGACGTTCGGCATCCGCCTTTTCCCCCCCGCCCGCCGCGGGGTGAAACCCAGGATCTGGATTGCGGCGGTGTTCAGGATCCTGGAGGCCGTGCTGATCATCATCCCCCTCTGGCAGTATGTGCTGGGTGGCCCGGACCGCCGGCGGACGAAGCACTACCAGGCGTGGCAGGTCATCGCGCTCGCCGGCGAACGCGGCGGCGACGGAGGGAGGCGCCAGGCGCTGCAGGACCTGCACGAGGACGGCATTCCGCTGCGCGGCGTGGAGATATCCGGCGCGGTGATGGACTCGCTCGATCTGCCGGGAGCGTCGTTGAAATGGGCGCGCTTCGAGAACACCAACCTGACCAACGCGTCGCTCAGGGCGGCGACGTTCGGCCGCGCCAGGCTGGACAGCGCCCGGTTCATCAACTCCGACATGCAGGGCGCCGACATGAGCATGGCGAGCGCGGCCGGGGCGGCGTTCAACGGCACGGCCCTGTGCGGCGCGCTCTTCATCGGCACGGACCTGCGCGGCGCGCAGTTCCCCGGCGCGGCGGTGGACGAGGCGAACTTCTCGGGCGCGGACCTGCGCGGCGCGCACTTCGGGCCCGACGCGCTGCCGCGAGGCGCCGTCTTCAAGGACGCGAACATCGCGGATATCCAGGCCTCCGCTGCGTTCGTCAGCGCCGCCGTCGCCTCCGGAGCCGTGGTGATGGAAGAGGCCGAGTGGCAGCGAAAGCGCCGGGCGGACGACGTGCGGCTGAAGGCGCTCTGGCGCGAAGTGCCCAACCCCGCCGACAGCATCACGCCGCGGCGGGTGCGGGATTGCCGGTCGCGGACCCGGCCGGCGTGAGCGCGTCCAGCGTCTCCGGATCCACCTGGCCTCCGGCTCCGCTGACAAGCCCCACGCGGACGCGCCGACCAGCCCTCTCCCTGGCTCGTTCCTCGCCTGTCCCTCCCCCGAACTGCAGGGGAGGGACGGTCTGCGCTCCCTGCGGGCGACCCCGCACGCCGGGCCGCTCGCGTGGCGGACGAAACCGCGTCGCCCTTCGAGCGTACTAGTACGCGGGCGCGGCGCGGTGCCGCCTCCCGGAACTCGAGCCTTCGCATCCATTTGAACAAGCTCATCGGTGCCGCCGGGCTGATCCTGCTCGCCCTGTTCATGCTGGCGGGGTTCTTCAACTCGAGCCTGGCGCTCACCGCGCCCGCCACGCTGGCCGCCCTCGCGTTCACCGTGGGGCTGCCGGCCGTGGGCGCCGCGCTGCTGGTGCGCGGCCACTTCGGCGAGCAGGCGCGCCTGACCGGGCGCAAGGCGGAGCTGCGCCGCAACACCATCGACGCCGAGATCCTGCGGCTGGCGGCGCGGCGGCAGGGGCAGCTCACGGCGGTGGAGGTCGCCAGCGAGCTGGCCCTGACCCCCGACGCCGCCGCCGAGGCGCTCAAGGAGCTGGGCATCCGCGGCCAGGCCGACGTGCAGGTGACCGACGACGGGGTGCTGGTCTACAGCTTCTACGACCTCCGCCACCTCTCGGGGAAGTCCACCGCGAAGGGAGTGCTCGATGCCTGAGCTCGCCACGCGCTACCCGTGCCCGGTGTGCCTGGGCGTGACGATGGAAACGATCCGCATCGGCACCGAGGCGCCGCTGGAGGTGGACCATTGCGGCCGCTGCGGCGGCGTGTGGTTCGACCACGGCGAGGTGGAGCGGCTGCGGAAGCATCCCTCGGCCGCGCTGTGGGCCCGCATCGCCCGGCAGCAGGCGGAGCCGGTGACGCCCTGCCACAACTGCCACGCGCCGCTCTCGCGCGAGGTGGAGAAGTGCGAGGCGTGCGGCAGCAAGAACCTGATCGACTGCCCGGTGTGCGACACGCTGATGCTGCGCCAGCAGGTGCCCGGCATCGGGATCCACGTGGACGCGTGCCGCACCTGCAAGGGCGTCTGGTTCGACCACTCCGAGCTCGACACCATCTGGAAGCTGCACGTCCCCGGCACCGGCGTGGCGGGGCGGCGGGGGCGGGGCAGCGACGCCGACATCGGGGGCGACGTGGCGCTGGGGGTGCTCTGGTTCGCGCCCGACCTGCTGGTGCACGGCGCGATCGGCGCCGCCCACGGCGCGGCGCACCTGCCCGGGGCGGTGGCGGGGCTGGCCGGCGCCGCGCCCGAGGCGGCGGCGAACCTGGCCGGCGCCGCGGGCGAGGCGGCCGGTGGCATCTTCGAGGCGATCGCGGGCATCATCGCGGGAATCTTCGAGATGCTCGACTTCGGCTGACCGCGCCCGCGCGATCACGGTCCAGACGCGAAGATCCCGGCCTCGAAGCACGAGGCCGGGATCTTCGTATCCACCCGGAGCGGCTCACTTTGCGTCGTTCACAGCCTGACCGCGCCGAACGCGAGCAGCAGGAACACGATGGCGCCGAGCACCGTGGTCCACAGCGCCCACAGCTTGTAGAAGGCGAGCTGCGGGTGCAGCCGCTTGTACAGCCACGCCAGCGCCGCCCCGCCGCCGAACGCGCCGACCATCCATGCGATCCCGATCGGCACCCACTGCGCGAACGTCTGCGGCATCATCGCCTCGCCCGGACGCGCTGAAAACCGGGGCTGTTTTCCGTTGTCTGGCTCACCCTTCGCGCACCAGGTCGTAGCGCTCGATCTTCTTGTAGAGGTTGGAGCGCGGCATGTCGAGCAGGCGCGCGGTCTCGCTCACGTTCCAGTCGTTCTCGCGCAGCTTCTGGATGATGAAGGCGCGCTCGGCGGCTTCCTTGAACTCGGCGAAGGTGTTGCAGCCGAGCAGGTCGCCCGATAGGCCGCCGCCCTTCATGTGGCCGCCCACCAGCAGCTCCACGTCGTCCTCCGTCACCTGCGCGCCGCTGGCCAGGATCAGCAGGCGCTCGATGGTGTTGCGCAGCTCGCGCACGTTGCCCTGCCAGTCCATCCGCTGCAGCCGCAGCACCGCCGCGTCGGTGAGCGGCCGCGGCTTGAGCGCGCTCTCCTTGGCGATCGTCTGCACGAAGTGCTGTATCAGCATGGGGATGTCCTCGCGGCGCTCGCGCAGCGGGGGCACGTGCAGGGGGATCACGTTCAGGCGGTAGAACAGGTCCTCGCGGAAGCGGCCGCCCTTGATCTCCTCCTCCAGGTCCTTGTTGGTGGCGGCCAGCACGCGCACGTCCACCTTGATCGGCTTGGCGCCGCCCACGCGGGTGATGATCCCCTCCTGCAGCGCGCGCAGCACCTTGGCCTGCGCGTTCAGGCTCATGTCGCCGATCTCGTCCAGGAAGAGCGTGCCGGTGTCGGCCAGCTCGAACTTGCCGGCGCGGTCCTCCACGGCGCCGGTGAACGAGCCCTTCATGTGCCCGAACAGCTCGCTCTCGATCAGCTCGCTGGGGATGGCGGCGCAGTTCACCTCGATGAAGGGGCCGTCGGCGCGGGGGCTCAGGCGGTGCACGGCGCGCGCGACCAGCTCCTTGCCGGTGCCGTTCTCGCCGGTCACCAGCACGCGCGCGTCGGTGGGCGCCACCTTCTCCACCCGGTCCAGCACCTGCCGCAGCGCGAACGAGCGGCCCACGATCTGGTGCCGGCTCTCCACCTCGCCGCGCAGCCGGGCGTTCTCCGCCTGCAAGCCCTGCTGCGACAGCGCGTTGCGCAGCACGATCAGCAGGCGCTCGGTGTCGAGCGGCTTCTCCAGGAAGTCGAAGGCGCCGCGGCGGGTGGCTTCCACGGCGGTGTTGATGGTGCCGTGGCCGCTCATCATTACCACCACGGCGGCCGGGTCGCCCTCGCGGATCTTCGTGAGCGTCTCCAGCCCGTCCATCCGCGCCATCTTCACGTCCAGGAAGGTGACGTCGGGCCGGAAGTCGCGGTACAGCTCGATCGCCTCCGCCCCGCCGCCCGCCGCGCGCACCTCGTGGTCTTCGTACTCGAAGAGCTGGGTGAGGATGTGCCGGATGCCCTGTTCGTCGTCTACGACGAGGATGCGTGCCATTGATCTGCCGGATTGCGTGGATGTCGGATGGATCGGGGTGTGGAGTGCCCAGTGCCCAGTGCCCAGTCCTCAGTGCCCGGGAACAGGTGCGCGAGTGCGCCAGTGCGTCGCTCTCGCGCCGGGCCGCGGGCTGTTCCCTGTCCCCTGTTCCCTATCCCCTACTGTGCGGGGCCCAGGACCAGCTCGCCGCCCTCCACCCGCGCCGAGCCGACGCCGGGGGGGAGGCGGAACGGGTACTCGTCGCGGCCCAGGCCGGGCTCGGCCGCGCCGCCGCCCACCTTCTTCAGCGCGTTGATGTACACGTCGCGCGGGACGGGGACCTTGGCCACCGACACGTTGTGCACGCGGATGGCGCCGCGGCCGGGGCCCAGCGTGCGGAGCTGCCCGCGCACGCGCACGTCCGCCGTGTCGGGGAGGAAGTCGCGCAGGGCGCTCACGTCGCGCGTGTCGGGGAGCCGGTCGGTGGGGAAGCGGCCGTTCAGCGTGAGCGTGTCGCCGGTGAACTGCACCGTGGGCGCGTCGAGCTGGTCGGTGAACTGGTCCTTGAACCGGTAGCGAAGGTAGCTGGTGAACTCCACGTCGCTCAGGTGCACCGTGTCGCCGCTGCTGCGCATGCGCGCCAGCTTGTTCTCCGCCTCCTGCGCCGCCTCGGGCGACACCTCCATCGCCGCGGCGTCCTTCTTGTTCCAGGGGCCGGGGATGCGGTCGCGGAAGGTGTAGCCCGCGAAGAGCAGTGCGGCCAGGCCGATCAGCGCCAACAGGTTGCGCATGGGATCCCGTTTCAGGTGATTGGGGGGCGGGCGCATCGCTCCGCCGCCGCATCTACCTACCCCCGCGCGGCGGCCGATGTTTCCCGGGCGTCCTCCAGAATGGACGCCACCGCGGCGGCGGCGGCGTCCACCTCCGCCGCGGTGGTGGCCCACCCTACGGAAAAGCGCACCGCCCCGGTTTCGGCCACGCACAGCAGCTGGTGCGCCTCGGGGGCGCAGTGCAGCCCCGCGCGCGTCATCACCCCGTGCTCGTGGTCCAGCCGCCACGCCAGCCGCTCGGGCTTGATCCCCTCCGTGGCGACGGTGACGATGCCCACGCCCTCCGGCGCGGCGGGGGAAAGGACGCGCACGCCAGGGATCGCCCCCAGCCGCTCGCGCAGCCGCAGCTTCAGCGCGCTCTCCCGCGCGTGCACCGCGTCCATCCCGCGCGCCCGCAGCCATTCGACGCCGGCGAGGAGGCCGGCGATGCCGGGGCCGTTCAGCGTTCCCGGCTCCAGCCGGTCGGGCATCGCCTCGGGCATCCCCAGCGGCATCGAGTCGCCGCCGGTGCCGCCGGCGGTCACGGGGTCGATCTCCAGGCCGGGACGAACGTATAGGCCGCCGGTGCCCTGCGGCCCCAGCAGCCCCTTGTGCCCCGTGAACGCCAGCACGTCGATCCCCATCGCCCCCACGTCCATCGCCACGTGCCCGGCGGACTGGGCGGCGTCCACGACGACAATCGTGCCGTGCGCGTGCGCCCGCTCCGCCATCTCGCGGACGGGGAGCACGGTGCCGAGGACGTTGGAGGCGTGGGGGAGGGCGAGGACGCGCGCGGGTTTTCCCTCTCCCGCCAGCGCGCGGTCCAGCTCGTCCAGGTCGATGGATCCATCCACCCGTCCGCTCACGACGGCCTGCTCCACGCCGCGGGCGGCGAGGAGCGCGGCGGGGCGGCGGACGGCGTTGTGATCGTACGCCGTGCGGACCAGGCGGTCGCCGGGGCGCAGCAGGCCGAAGAGCGCGGCGTTCAGCGCCCAGGTGGCGTTGGGGAAGAAGGCGATGCGCCCGGGATCTCCCTCCGCTCCGAACAGCTCGGCCAGCGCCACGCGGCAGCGCAGGGCAATGCGGCCCGCTTCCAGCGCGCGGCGGTGGCCGGCGCGGCCGGGGGTGGCGCCCACGTCGCGCAGGTAGCGCACGACCGCCTCCACCACCTCGTCGGGCCGGATGGCGGACGTGGCCGCGTAGTCGAGGTAGATGTCGTCCATCAGCCGGTCACGGCTCGCACGCGGGGATGCCTGCTGGACGGGTGCCGGAGGTCATCGGAAAAGTGGGGGCGCGTCAGTCCGCGGCGGATTCGTCCGCGGGGGCCAGGTCCAGCGCCACGTAGCGGAAGCCGGCGGCCTTCACGGCCTGGGCGATCGCGGCGCCTTCGTCCCCCATCATCCGCGCCCAGGCGGACTCGGGGACGCGGACGGCGGCGATCTCGCGCTCGTGGCCTTCGACCTCGACCGAGGCGCCGGGGACGCCCTGCCGCGCCAGCGCCTGCTCGGCGGCGGAGACGCGCGGATCGGCGGTCACGCGGCGCCCCGGAGCTGGACGAGCTGCGAGGCGGCGAGCCCCTCGTTCAGCGCGCCGCGGCGATAGCCCTGGAGATCGACGAGGACGCGGCGGAAACCGGCGTCGCGCACGGCGGCGTGGATCGCGGCGCGGTGGGCGGGGACGCGGCCGATCTCGCCCGGGTGCACCTCCAGCCGGGCGACGTCGCCGTGGTGGCGCACGCGGAAGTCGCGGAAGCCGAGCGCGCGCAACGCCAGCTCGGCGCGCTCCACCTGGCGCAGGCGCTCGGGGGTGACGGCCAGGCCGTAGGGGAGACGCGAGGCGAGGCAGGGCGCGGCGGGCTGGTCCCACGTGGGCAGCCCCAGCTCGTGCGACCAGGCACGGATCTCGGCCTTGGTGAGCCCCGCCTCCAGCAGCGGCGAGCGCACGGCGTTCTCGGCGGCGGCCACGGCGCCGGGGCGGTGGTCGCCCACGTCGTCGGCGTTGCTGCCGTCGAGCACGGTGCGCAACCCGCGCTCGCGCGCGACGGACGAGAGGCGGCCCCACAGCTCGCTCTTGCAGAAGTAGCAGCGGTTGTTGGGGTTGGCGGCGTAGCGCGGGTCGTCCATCTCCCGCGTCTCCACCTCCAGCCAGGGGATGCCGAACTCGCCGGCCACCTGGCGCGCGGTGTCTTCCATCCAGCTCGCGATGCTGTCGCTCTTGCCGGTCACCGCCAGCACGCGCTCGCGGCCCAGCACGTCCACGGCCACGCGGGCGAGGAACACGCTGTCTACGCCGCCGCTGTAGCCGATCGCCACCGACTCGCACTCGCGGAGGACGGCGGCCAGCCGGTCGCGCTTCTCCTGGGGCACCATCATCGAATCGCCTGCATCTCGCTGCAACGTCGGAAGAAAGGGTACGCGGACAATCTGCCGTCACCCCCGCATACCCCGCCAGCCGCCACACGGTCGCATCATACGGAGTGCGAAAAGTTGGTGCCGGGACCTGCAACGGAAAAGCGGGGTCCGGGCGTGTCCCTCCGCTGCGCTCCGGGCCGGGCTTCGCGCGCCGTAGGCAACGATACCCCGTTGCCAACGGCGCCGAGCCGCCGGCGCGCCATGGCCCCGCTCGTTCCCGCGACGACCGACGCGGGCGCGCCGGCGTCTCGGCCCTCCGGGCGCGAATCCCTCACGCAAACCGCCCGCTCGCGGAACGGAGTTCGTGGCAGCCGTAGACAGCCCGATCCCCATCATTTCACACAAAAGAACCAGAGACGAAGTGGGCGCGGCAGAACGTTTCGGTGTGCGTCCTCCGGTCCTCGGGTTCCTCCGTGTGATGCCGTGGCCGTCTCTGGAGGGAACGGAAAAGCCCCGCGATCCGCGAGGCTTTCGTGGTCCGTCGCCAGATCGGAGCGCGGGCTAATCCACGCGCTCCGAGGCGGGGACGGCCGCGACCGCCGGCGACAGGCCGTCCGCCGTGGCGGAGGCGGGGTCCACCGGCGCGGCGTTCTCGGACGGGTCGTGGACGTCGTCGGCGCGGCGGCGGCCGCGGGCCATCAACTCGAACACGATCACCGCGACCGAGAGCGGCATCGACAGGAGCAGGGCGATGTCGGCCAGGTTGCCGGGCGGGAGCCAGTACTGGCCCCAGCGGAAGGAGATGAAGTCGGTGACCCCCCAGTGCACCACGCGCTCGCCCAGATTGCCCAGCATCCCGCCCATCACCAGCCCCACGAAGGTCCACGCCCACGCGCGGTGCCGGCGGGCGAAGCGGTGGCCGCGCCCCAGGATCTGCAGCAGCACCACCGAGCCCAGCACGCCCGCGACGATCGCGATCGCCTTGCGCGTGCCGAGCGGGAAGTTCTCCCACAGCCCCAGCACCATGGCGGGGTTGCGCACGTGCCAGAACGCCAGCCTGCCGGGGATCACCTCGCGCAGCTCCTCGAGCGGGATGTTCCGAGCGATCAGGAACTTGGTTCCCCAGTCCGCCATCGCCACGAACAGGCCGATGATCGCCGCGGGGATCCACCCGCGCATCGGCTCGTGGTCGGCGCTGCGGCGGCCGGGCGAGCGGTCGGGGTGATGGATGGCGCGCCGGTCGCCCATGGCGCGGCGCACGGCTTTGCGGATCGGGTGGTTCTTGCTCACGGCTCGCTGCGGTGAAACGGTGCTGCGGCAACCCAGCGCCCTCCGCTTTTCAAGATGCAGGCCCGCCCGGCGGCACCGCGCGCGCAGTGGCGTGCCGCCTGCGGTTTCGCGAGACTGGAGACGCCACCTCCTTCCGAACCCGGGGACGACACCATGAAGCTCGACCGCATCGCCCGATCGGCTTTCGCGCTCCTCGCCGCGTCCGCCGCCGGAGCGTGCGCGCGCGTGGCGCCGACTCCGCCACCCCCCGTCCCCGCGCCCGTCCCCAGCGCTCCCGCCGCCGACGGCCCCAGGGTCGGCGAGACCGCCGGCACCGACGCGCGCCTCATGAGATGCGTCGTCCGCAACGGCGCGATGGAGGTGGTGGACCTCCACTACGATCCCGTGACGGGCGACACCAGCGCGGCCTACCCCACCACCGCCGAGCACGCCATGAACGCGCGGTGGTACGTGGACAACGAGCCGATCGTGTTCGCCGGGCTGCGCTACTTCAAGTACGGCCTGCCGCGGCTGCTGGGGGCGTGGGAGCTGGTCCCGCGGGGGGCTTACGAAGGTGTGACGGTGTTCGTCGAGCCCGGCACGAGCGCCGGCCCGCCCGACACGCTGTACCTTCCCGTGAACGCCCGCTGCATGTTCCAGCCGTACCAGGGCAGCTCCAACGTCGGCGCCGTCCGCGGCTGACCGCCAGGGAACGGCAACGGCGTGAAAGTCGTTCTGTCCGTGGTCGGACGAGCGGCGTAATACGGATCTCACGAACTCCGTTCCGCGAGCGGATTGCGTGAGGGATTCGCGCCCGGAGGGCCGAGACGCCGGCGCGCCCGCGTCGGCGTCTCGGGGGCGAGCGGGGGCCATGGCGCGCCGGCGGCTCGGCGCCGTTGGCAACGGCGGTATCGTTGCCTACGGCGCGCGAAGCCCGGCCCGGAGCGCAGCGGAGGGACACGCCCCGACCCGGCTGTTCCGTTTCGAGTTCCGGCACCGGCTTTTCACACTCCGTATAAGTCGCCCCCGATCTCCTCCCCGCACATCCGATAGATCCACCCGCGCGCTGGCGGCGTACCTCCCCGCATCGGCTGTACTCGCGATCCACGAACACCTGATCGGAGGGCGTATGCGATTCCCACGGCTCACGCGGGCCCGCGTGGGCGTGCCGCTGCTGGCGGCGCTGGTTGGCGCCGGCGTGCTGGCGGTGCGCGACGGGCTCGGCTCGGACCACCAGGACACGCCCGAGGTGGAGCTCTCGCCCCGGCTCGACATCAACGACGTGTACGCCTTTCCCGGCGCGGACGAGGGGCGGATCGTGCTGGTGGTGACCACGCAGAGCCCCATCACCCCCGCCGGCACCGCGGCCGCCCGCTTCGACGCCAACGCGCTGTACCAGATCAAGGTGGACAACAACGGCGACGCCGTGGAAGACCTGGTGCTGCAGTTCCAGTTCGACGACCTGCAGGGCGGCGGGCAGCGCGTGGCGCTGTTCGGGCCGATGGCGCCCACCACCACGGGCAAGTTCAACCGCGTGGCCAAGCCCACGCCCGACATCGTGGGCAACATCAACACGGTGCTCACCACCGGCGCCGGCGCCACGCTGGTGCAGCTCTTCGCCGGCCCGCGCGACGACCCGTTCTACATCGACCTCGACCAGTTCTTCCGCATCGTCCCCGACCGGCGCCCGTCGCGCGGGCCGCTGTCGCAGATCGGGCCCGCGCCCGAGGCCAGCGCCTTCCGCGTGAAGTGCACGGGCGGCGTGCCCAACCCGGGGCAGGCCCAGTTCGACAACACGCACGGCTGCGCCGCCGACTTCCTGCGCACCTTCAACTCCATGGCGATCGTGGTGGAGCTCCCCGAGGCGCTGGTGAAGGGCGCCGGAAACAACATCGGCCTGTGGGCCACCGTCAGCCGCTGACCGCGCGCACCGACCAAGGAGAACCGACCATGAGAAAGCTATTGGCGGCCCTGCCGGCGCTCGCCGCGGCCGCACTGATCTCCGCCGCGTGCGGCGACGACACCCGCACCATCGTGGAGGTGCAGAAGCCCGACACGGTGATCAAGGTGGTGACCGACACGGTGAAGATCGGCAACACCACCGTGACCTTCGACCAGATGGAACGCCTGGGCAACCCGCTGGTGAGCGAGGTGTTCGTGGAGAAGCGCGAGCACGGCCACTACAACGCCAGCCAGCCCGGCGAGGACGTGGCCCAGTTCCGCGACGACATCGCCCGCTTCATCACCGGCGTGGCGGGGCGCGAGCCGGCCTACGCCAACGCGGTGGCCGCGGCGCTCACCCCCGACCTGCTGCTGGTGAGGATGGACAAGGTGGGCGGCGGGCCGTACGGCGCCAACGTGGGGTGGCTCACCTACGTGCTGGACCCGGCCAACGGCTACGGCGGCCGCAAGCTCATGGGTGACGACGTGGTGGACAAGGGGCTGGCGGTGACCTTCGGCAACGCTCTGGGCAACAACAACAACGTGAGCCCCGGGCTGGTGACCGACAACGTGGACGCCAACGACAGGGCGCACGGCGCGGTCTTCCCCTACCTGGCGACGCCCAACTGATGCCGGGGCGGATCGCGGCCCATAATCCCGACCTTACCCCCGCCACCTCTCCGGGCACCTTCCGGTACCGGCGGGCACGGGTGACGGCCGCGGTCCGCCCCCGGCGCGGGGCGCGCCCCCCTACGGCTCACTCGACGACCTTGGAGACGCGATGAACCACAAATGGACCGCCGTCCTGGCGGCCGCCCTGCTGGCGGGCTCCGCCGGCGGGGCGCGGGGGCAGGAGATGGGATGGGAAGGGTTCCGCGCCGGGAGGTTCGAGCTGGGCGTGTACGCCGGCGCCTCGCTCACCAGCGCCTGGTTCGACGGCCGCACCGTCACCCTCGATGGCAGCGCCACCGGCAGCGACAACGGCGACGGGCAGGGCTTCGCGCCCGGCTTCGCGCCCGCGTTCGGCGCCATCGCCACCTACTGGCTCTCGCCGGCGTTCGGCATCCGCGCGCACGGCAACTACACGCCCATGCGGCTGCCCTTCGCCAGCACGGGCTTCTTCGACACCTCGCCCGACGGAGGGCCCGGCGGGCGAGGCGCGTACGTGATGAACACGTACTTCTACGACCTGGGCCTGGTGGTGCGCCCCTTCTCGATGCACCAGGGCCCGTTCCTGAGCGGCGTGTACCTGTTCGCCGGCGGTGGCGGCTACACGGTGGACCTGGCGGGGACCGACCAGGCGCTGTGCGAGGGGACGCTCCTCTACCACGGCGCCTGCCTCAGCTTCGAGCCGTCGCAGGCCACGGTGGCGCAGGGCACCGGCGGGATCGGGATGGACCTGTTCTGGCTGGGCCGCGGCCTGGCCATGTTCGGCGAGGCCGCGGTGCACGTGTACGACTCGCCGGTGCACGTGGACGACGCGTGGGTGGGGCCGGTGACGGCGCTGCGCGGGACGTCGGTGCGCGTAGCCGACGACCGCACCGCGGCGACGGGCCGGCTGGCGCTGGGGCTCAAGCTGGTGCTGGGCGACGTGATGCCGCGTCCCACGAGGCCGCCGCCGAACCCGCCGCCGCCGCCGGCCGAGAGCCAGCCGATGGTGCCGCCCCCGCCGATCGCCATGACGCAGATGATGGTGTGCGTGGTGCGGGGCGGGCAGATCTCGAGCGTCGACGCGCAGTTCTATCCCGGCTCGGGTGACACCATCGTGGGCGGGCAGAAGTTCGCCGAGGCGTACCCGGCGGGCGGCGCGGAGTACGCCGCGGACGCCCGGTGGTACATCGACAACGAGCCGATCACCTTCAACGGCACGCGCTACGTGAAGTACGGGCTGCCGCGGGTGCTGGGCGCGACGGAGGTGGTGAACGTGGGCACGCACCAGGGCGTGGCCGCGTTCGCCGAGACCGCGGGCAGCCAGGCGATGCCCGAGGTGATCTACGTGCCGGTTCGGCCGGGGTGCGAGTTCCAGCCGTACCAGGCCGAGGTGAAGGCGGGCGCCGTCCGCGGGTGACCCGCGGCGGTACCGGGGCCGGAGCGCCGACGGACCGGCGCTCCGGCCGTTTCGACATCGAGCGGGGAGAACGAAGGATGGAGATGCGCCGGCGGATGATCGCGTTCGTGGAAGTCGTCTCCGTGGCCGCCATCGCGGCCACGGCGGCGCACGCGGCCGGGGTGCACCAGAACGCCGCCCGCGACCGCCGCGCCGCCGAGGCCGAGGACGCCGTGGCGGCGCTTCGCGCGCGGGAAGCCGCCCGCGTGGAGGCGGACCTGCGCTTCCTGCGCGGGCGCGTGGCGCAGGACCCGTTCGCCGCGGCCGACCGGGCGCGGCTGGCGGGCCTCTACGCCCAGCGCGCGCGGATGACGGGCGACTACCAGGACTACCTGCGCGCCGAGCGAGAGGCGCGCGCCTCGCTGGCCGCGCGGCCGCAGCGAAACGCGGCGGCGCGCGTGGCGCTGGCCGGCGCGCTCCTCTCGCAGCACCGCTTCGCCGAGGCGCGCGCGCACGCCGACACGCTGGTGGCGGGCGACCTCGAGCGCCCGTCGTACCGCGCGCTGCTGGGCGAGCTGCAGGTGGAGACGGGCGACTATGACGGCGCGCGCGCCACCTTCGGCTCGCTGCTGTCGTCCACCGCCAACCTGGGCGTGGCGCCGCGGCTGGCGCGCTGGATGGAGCTGAACGGCCGCACCGCCGAGGCGCGCCTCCTCCTGCGCCGCGCCGCGCACGACGCCGAGGCGCGGGGCGACCTGCCGCGCGAACAGGTGGCGTGGTTCCACATGCGCCTGGGCGACCTGGAACTGCGCGCCGGCCGCGTGCGCGAAGCGGAGAAGGCGTTCCTCGCCGGCCTGCGCGCGCACCCGGAGGATTACCGGCTGCTCGGGCAGATGGCGAAGGTGGCCGCCGCGCGCGGCGAGTGGGACGCCGTGCAGGAGCTGGGCGGTCGCGCCATCGCGCAGGTGCTCGACCCGGCCACGCTGGCGGTGATGAGCGACGCCGCGCTCGCCGCTGGCGACAGCGCGAAGGCCGGCGAGTACGCGCGGGCGATGGAGGTGTCGGTGCGCGGCCAGGGCGGGGCGCTGCACCGCGGCTGGGGGCTGTTCCTGCTGGACCGCGGCCGCGCCGTGGACCAGGTGGCCGCGCAGGCCGCCGCCGACCTGCGCACCCGCCGCGACGTCTACGGCTACGACCTCCTCGCCTGGGCGCAGCACAGGCAGGGGAAGCACGCCGAGGCGCGGCGCACCATGGCCCACGCGCTGCGCCTGGGCACCCGCGACCCCCAGCTCTTCCACCACGCCGGGATGATCGCCCACGCGCTGCGCGACACCGCCGCGGCCAAGCGCCACCTCTCGGAAGCGCTGGACATCAACCCCGAGTTCCACCCGCTGCAGGCGAACGAGGCGCGGGCGGTCCTCCGCTCGCTGCCGCGAGGTCCGACTTGAGGCGTGGACTGTGGACGGCCTGCGGGCTGATCGTCATCCATTCACCTGTCGGATCCAGCGAATGAGCGCGTGCATGGAGGGATCGCGATCTATCATCGCGGATCAACCGACGACACGAAGGCAGTGACATGAGCGAGCTGCTGGCGTTTTTCGAGGTGGGGTTCCGGCACATCGTCGACCCGCGGGCACTGGACCACGTCCTGTTCCTGCTGGTCCTCGCCGCCATCTACCGCGCCCGCGACTGGCGCGACGCGCTGTGGGTGGTGTCGGCGTTCACCGTCGGCCACTCGGTCACCCTGGCGCTGGCGGTGACCGGCGCGGTGCGGCTGCCGATGGCGGTGATCGAGTTCCTGATCCCCGTGACCATCGTGGTCACCTGCATCGAGAACCTGGTGGTCACCGACCGCACCCGTGCGCCGTGGGGCGGGCGCTACCGGCCGCTGCTCGCCGGCGTGTTCGGCCTGGTGCACGGGGCGGGGTTCGCCAACTACCTGAACGAGCTGTTCGTCGACCGCGTCGCCGTGCCGCTGCTGGGCTTCAACCTGGGGATCGAGGCGGGGCAGATCGTGGTGCTGGCGTGCGCCGCCGCCGCATTCGCGGGGGTGGACGCGGCCCTGCGCTTCGCGCCCGTGCGCCGCGTGTCGTCTGCGCCGCTGCGGGCGCGGGTGGTGATGGTGTCGAGCTGCGTGGCGGTTGTGGCCGTGGCATGGGCCGCCCAGCGCGGGCCCTGGTGAGCGGGCGGGGGATGCGGCTGCGCGCGGCGCTGCTGGCCGTCCTCGTCCCCTCGCTGACGGGGGCGGCGCCGGCGCGGATGCACCCGATCCACACCACGCTCACCCAGGTGACGTACGCCGATGGCGCGGCCACGCTCTGGGTGCGCGCCTTCGCGGACGACTTCGCCCGCGGCGTGGCGGCGCACCGCGGCCCGCCGGGCGCCGACCCCACGCAGGCGTACCTGGGCGGCTCGGTGGGCGTGTGGGACCGCCGCGGCCGCCGCGTGCGCCTGTCGAGCTGCGGCCGGCGCGTCTCGGCCGACCTGCGCTGGTTCTGCGTGCGGGCGCCGCTGGCGGGCGGATTGAAGGGCGCGCGCGTCCGCGTCTCCCTCCAGTTCGCCGTTTACGACGACCAGGTGAACGTGGTGCAGGTGGACGACGGCGGCCGCAAGACCAGCCTCCTCTTCGTCGCCGGCGACGACCCCAAGCCGCTCCCCTAGCGTCCGCCAGCGGCTCCGACACACGGGATCCAGCGCGTAACCGACACTTCGCAGGCCGCGCGCAGGTCTCCCCCTCCCCCAGGCAGTTTTTCAGGCAGTTTTGGGGGAGGGGGTCGGGGGGATGAGGGCCCGTTCGCCTCGCGCCATGACGTCCTCGCGAAATCGCGCGGGAGAGAACCCCGCCGGCGGTGCGACACCCGTTGTCCAAGGTTTGCGTTGAGCACGTTCGAACGGGTAGATTCCGCGCAAGAAGGCCTGGCTCCATCCCCAAGGCGCGGCAGATCCGATTTGACTTCCGCAGCGTACAATTCCGGTAGAGCCAACGAGTTGGCCGACCCGTCCGGTGCCGCGGCGCTGGCCGCGGCCGACCGTGAGCTGGTGCGCCGCATGGCCGCGGGCGACGAGGCGGCGCTGGGGCGGCTCTACGACCGGCATGCCACGCTGCTGCACTCCGTCGCGCTGCGGATCGTGGGCGACGCCGACGACGCCGAGGAGGTGGTGGAGGAGAGCTTCTGGCAGGCGTGGCGGCAGGCGGGGCGGTACGAGGAAGGACGCGGCGGCGCCGGCACCTGGCTGGTGATGATCGCCCGCAGCCGCGCGCTGGACCGGCTCCGCGCCCTCCGCCGCTCGCGCGAGCAGGCGTGGGAAGAGCTCCCCGAGCCGGCGGAGCTGGGGAACGACGACCGCCCCACGCTGGACGCGGCGGAAAGCGACGAGCTGCGGCGGATGGTGGCCTCGGCGGTCGCCACGCTGCCGGCCGAGCAGCGGGAGACGGTGGAGCTGGCCTACTTCCGCGGGATGAGCCAGACGGAGATCGCCGCGGCGACGGGACAGCCGCTGGGCACGGTTAAGACGCGGGCCAGGCTCGCCCTGCAGAAGCTGCGGGAGGGACTGGCGGTGCTTCGGGAGGACGGACGATGAGTCTCGACATGACGCACGAAGACGTGCAGGCCGCGCTGGCCGCCGAGGCTCTGGGTGCACTCGACGGCCCGGAGGCCGCCGCGGTGCGCGCGCACCTGGCCGGCTGCGCCGAGTGCCGGCGCGAGCTGGAATCGCTGCGCGAAGCCGCCGCCTCGCTGGCGTACGCCCTCCCGAGCGCGCCGCTGGACGCCGACCGCTCGGCCCGCATCCGCGCGCGCCTGGTCGCCCGCGCCGCGGCCGACCGTGGCGCCCCGCGCGTCCAGGCCGCCGCGCCAGCGCGCGCGGCGGCCGACGCGCCCGTGCCCGGCGTGATCCCGATCGCGCGGGCGAGCGAGCGGCGCGGGTGGGGTGGGGGATGGCTGGCGGCCGCGGCGGCGGTGCTGCTGCTGGTCGGCGTCGGCGCGTACGCGGCGCGGCTCAAGGGGCGCTACGACGCGCTCGACGACCGCTACGCTGCCATCGACGCGGAGCGGACCGTGCTGGTGCGCGCGGTGGCGCGGCGCGACAGCACGCTGGCGGCGCTGGCCGCGCCGGGCGTGGAGGTGATCGAGCTGGCCAGCACGCAGCAGAAGGCGCCGGGCGGGCGCATGTTCTGGGATCCGGGGACGTCGCGCTGGACCTTCTTCGCGCACGGCCTGCCGGCGCTGCGGCCCGGGCGCGACTACCAGATGTGGCTGATCACGGCGGACGGGCCGATCAGCGCCGGCACCTTCAAGCCGCACGCCGACGGCAGCGCCGAGATGCAGGCTACCTACGCCCTCCCGCGCGACCAGCTCCGCGCCGTCGCCGTCACCGAGGAGCCCGAGGGCGGCCTGCCCAGGCCGAGCACCACCCCCATCATCCTCGGCACCTACGCGGCGACCGAGTAGGAACGGGAATCACGCAGAGAAGCGGAGAAGCAGAGGAACCCGCCCGGGTTCCTCTGCTTCTCTGCTTCTGACGTGCTCATGACGATGTCATCCTGAGGCCGACCAAGCCGTTGTCGCGGAATGCGCGGCCGGGGCGCAGGCCGAAGGATCTATGCTCGGCCTTCGAGCGACCGGCCGCCTGTCGCTCGGACCGATGGTTTAGATCCTTCGGGCGCCGCCACGCGGTGGTGCGGACGAAAGATCCCGGCCAGCGGCACCGCTCAGGATGACATCGTGACGTTAGACGGCAGCGATGTATCGAGCAGAGCACCCCTCAATCCTCCCGCAGCAGCAGGGCGACGGGGAAGCCGCCCAGCACCTCCGCCACGCGCAGACCGCCGTCGCCCGCGCGCACCTCGGCGCCGCTGAACAGCTCGCGCCAGCGGCTGCCGAGCGAGCCGACGTCGATGCGCGTGTCGCCCCACGCGGACGCGCCCGGCAGCGCCGGCTCGCCGCCGGCGGACATCGACGCCGCCAGCCGCGGCACCACCGCCAACAGCGTGCTCCCCCCGCCGCGACGCGCGAAGGCGAGCACGTGCTCCTCCCGCTCGCCGCTGGCGGCGAGCGAGAGGTATTCGCCGCGCGTGAACGCCGCCTCGTGCTCCTCGCGCGCGCAGAGGGCCAGGTGCGTCAGGTACATCTTGATGCGCCCGTCCTCCCACCCCTCCACCAGCTCGCGGCAGAGCGCGGCGCGGTCGCCCTGCATTCGCTCGCTCAGGCCGTCGAGCATCTCCTGGCGCAGTTCGTAATCCACCGGCCGCCGGTTGTCGGGGTCCACCAGCGAGAAGTCCCAGATCTCCTGCCCCTGGTAGATGTCGGGGACGCCGGGCGAGGCGATCCGCACCAGCGTCTGCGCCAGCGAGTTCAGCATCCCCATCCGCGCGACCGGGCGCTGGAAGGCCGCGAAGTCGGCCGGGAATGGGTTGTCGCCGCCGGGGTCCAGGATCCCGGCCACGAACGCCTTCAGCCCGGCGTCGTACGCCTCGTTGGGGTTGATCCAGCTGGTGTGGACCTTGGCCTCGCGCGTGGCCTTCTCCATGTACGCCTGGATGCGCGCCACGAACTCGCCGTGCGCGTCGGCGTCCATATCCCCCAGCGGCCAGGCGCCCACCAGCGTCTGGTAGAGCAGGTACTCGTCGTTGGCGTCGGGGACCGGCTCGCCGTCCTCCTCCGCCTTCTTCGCGCGGTTCATCTCCGCCCAGCGGTTGAACGCCGCCGCCCACGCGTCGGGGATCTCGGAGAGCACGTTGATGCGGGCGCGCACGTCCTCGCTGCGCTTGGTGTCGTGCGTGCTTCCGGCGGAAAGCGCGCCCGGCCACTGCTCGGCGCGCGCGGCGTTGAAGGCGTGGAACTCGTCGGGGGTCACGCCGAACCGGTCGGGCTCGCCGCCCACCTCGTTCAGCGACACCAGCCGGTTGAAGACGTAGAAGGCGGTGTCCTCGACGCCCTTGGCCATCACCGGCCCGGTGAGCTGCTGGAACTTCATCACGAAGCGCGCATGTTCGTCGCGCGCGTCCGGCTCCAGCGACTCGGGCCAGTCCAGCAGCAGCACGTCGCGCACGAAGTCGAAGAGGCTGCCGCTCACGCTGGGGTTGCGGCGCCGCGCCAGCCGCACGGCGTGCTCCACGTAGCGCCGGTCGCGCTCGCCCACCTGGCCCGAGCACGCGTCGATGTAGCTGCGGTAGACGGGAAAGCACGCCACCACCTCGCGCAGCGCGTCGCGCAGCGCGCCCCAGGTGAAGTCGCGGTAGACGCGGTTGCTCTCGCTGATCCGGTCGAGCATGGTGGTGAGCACGGTCAGCTCGCTCACCAGGGCAAAGCGCATCACGGTGCGCTTGCGCTCGTACACCAGGTCGCGGAAGCGCGCGCGCAGCCCGGTGAAGCGCCGGTACGCCTCGTCGATCGCCGCCTCGTTGGCGCGGGCCACGAACAGCCCGTTCACCTGGTTGAGGAACTCGTAGCCCACCGTCCCCGCCACCGGCCACTCGCGCGGGAGCTGCTCGTGCCCGGTGAGGATCTTCTCCACCGTCACGTAGAAGCGCTCGCGCGCGTCCACCCCCGCGGTCTCGTGCTGCAGGGCGCGCAGGTAGCCGTGCGGGTCGAACAGCCCGTCGGGGTGGTCGATGCGCAGCCCCGTGACCTTCCCCTCGCGCACCAGGCGCAGGATCAGGCGGTGCGTGTCCTCGAACACCCTGGGGATCTCCACGCGCACGCCCGCCAGCTCGTTCACGTCGAAGAAGCGCCGGTAGTTGATCTCCTCGGCCGCCACGCGCCAGAAGGCCAGGCGGTACGGCTGCTGCTCGAGCAGCGCGTGCAGCCGGTCGAACGACGCGGCGTCGCCGGCGGTGCCGTTGAAGGCGTGGACGGCCTGGTCGAGCGCCACCGCGACGGCCGGCGACATCTCGTACAGCCCCGACAGGCGGCGCTGCGTGACCGTCTTCTCGCGCCGGCGCTCGGCCACGCTCTGGGTGTCGGTGCGGCGGCGGTTGGGGAGGCGCTCCAGCGCGGTGGCAATGCTTTCCAGCTCCATCCGGTCGGGGTGCCACGCGTCGAGCACGCCGTCCAGCCGGCCCAGCGCGTCGCGCAGCACGGCGGCGGTGGAGGCGGGCGCGGCGGGGTAGCGGTTCTCGAAGTAGTCGATGCGGAAGCGGCCGTCGAGGTACACCAGCGTCAGCTCGCCGCGCTCCAGCACGCGCCCGTACCCGTCGCCCAGCACGGGGAGGAGCACCTTCCCCTCCAGGTCGGGCTTGCGCGGCTGCCAGTCCACGTCGAAGTACTTCGCGAACTTCGAATCGGGGCCGTCCTCCAGCACCTCCCACCACCAGGGATTGGTGTGCCCGGCCACCCCCATGTGGTTGGGAACGATGTCGAGCAGGTGGCCCATTCCATGCTCACGCAGCAGCCCCGCCAGCCGGGTGTGATCGTGCTCCGTGCCGATCTCCACGTTCAGCGACGCGTGGTCGGTGATGTCGTAGCCGTGCATGCTCCCGGGCCGCGCCTGCAGGTACGGCGAGGCGTACAGGTCGCCGATCCCCAGCCGGCGCAGGTAGGGGACGATCTCGGCCGCCTGGCGGAAGGTGAAGCCGTGGTTGAACTGGATGCGGTAGGTGGAGCGCGGGATGCGGCCCGTGCCCGTTGCCCCCGCGGCCGCGCCGCCGGTATTCTCGCTCTTCGACACTGTCTTCGGGTTCCGTGAAAATGCGCGCTCCGGCCCGCGCAGGTGGGCTGCGGGCCGCGCGCCGGACCGCGCAAGAAGCGGGCACACCCCGGGGCAGCGCCGCGCGCGGGCGAAGACGCGACGGCGTGAGCCACGCGGGGAGGAGCGACTGCTCCCGCGATCCCTGTCGTGGGAATCGGCGCGAATTGAGATGTGAGTCCGCCGCGGAGAACGGCCTCGCGCGCCGACCCATCCACCCTCTCCTGCGAAGCGGGAGGGGGAGAGCGCCCTCAGGCGCGAGGGGAGGGCCCCGCGGGGCGTCGGGCGCGCACGTTCGCCGATCGAGCACGTCGCCGCCGAGCTTTCTCCACCATCGTCGCGCAGCGAACTTTCACACCGCCGTTCCTCCACCGACCCAGCCGGACGCCACCGACCGCACGATGGAATTTCCGCCGATCCGCAGGCCGACGTCGTATCCGCACGTACCGGGCTTTCTCGAGAGCGCCGCCACCGCGTGGCCGGGGAAGCCGTATCCCCTGGGCGCCACCTGGAGCGCCGAGCTGGGGGGCACCAACTTCGCCATCTACTCCGAGCTCGCGTACGAGGTGGAGCTGTGCATCTTCGCCGAGCCGGGCGACGAGGCGCCGGTGACCACGCACCGCCTGCGCGAGCGCACCGGCTTCGTGTGGCACGGGTTCGTCCCGCGCGTGGGGCCGGGCACCTTCTACGGCTACCGCATCAACGGGCCGTACGAGGTGAGCCGCGGCAAGCGCTGCAACCCCTTCAAGCTCCTGGTCGACCCCTACGCCCGCGCGCTGGCCGGGCCGGTGGACTACGACGCGCACCCGTTCGCCTACCCCTTCGACCAGCC
>DASQLJ010000113.1:0-2308 GCA_035630095.1 Longimicrobium sp. | reverse complement strand
GAACAGCTTGAGGGCAGGTACCGCGTCGGAGGTGGTGCTCATGATGGGTCTCCCGATAATGGTGACGAGAACCGGCGGGGGTGCCGGCACGACCCACGTCAGGGGCAAGCGGCGGTCCCTCCCGGCATGCACGATCTAAATCCATCAACCACAACGCTTTCACGAATCACCCTGCTCGCCGCGAACGGCGGCGGTGCAACGCGTCAATGCATCGTCTGCAAAGATCGATGCAACCGCGAACGCGCCCGGGGTGCGCCAGTCTCGCGCCGCCGCGGGGAGACGGTCGATGGAGGGGTGGAGACCGGTTTACCGGGTCGTGCGGAGGATGGGTCCACGAACACGACGCGCGGATGGAATCCTTTCGCGCGCCGCGTTGTCTGATATCGCCGGAGAAGTCGCGGCATCCGCCGTACCGGCCGAAGCGCGTGGCGGACGCGCGTTCTCGCCCTGGACGGCGCGCGCCGGTGCCCGTGCGTTTGCGGGTGAAACGCCGCCTGATGCACAGCTTGTGCAACTGGAGCTCGATAATTAATTTGCCGAGGTACTCTCCCCGGGGCGGTTCCTCGCCCAGCGACCGTGATTCCCAAACAGATGTCTACCTGCGGGTCCGCGATCGCGTGCCCGGCTCCCAATCCGTCCCGCCCTCTCCGTCCAATGAAGACACTTCGCATCGCGCTCGGCTCCGCGGCCCTGCTCCTGGCGGCGGCTCCGGCCGTCCATGCCCAGAACGACTCGCTCCTCGCCGTGAGCACCGGGGGCGTGAACCTGCTGCGCCTGAACAACGACGCGTCGTTCGTGGTGCGCGGAACGGCCGGCGCCGGGCTGCTGCCGGCCACCGGCGCCGGCGTGCGCATGATGTGGTTCCCCGCGCTGTGGGCGTTCCGCGCCGGCAAGGTGGAGAGCTTCGGCGCCACCTACTGGGACCTGGCCAGCGTCGGCGAGGGCTCCACGGCGTTCGGCGAGAACACGCGCGCCAGCGGCAGCAACTCGTTCGCGGCGAACCTGGCGACCACCGCCAGCGGCGACGAGAGCGTGGCGCTGGGCAACAACGGCACCGCCAGCGCCGACCGCGCCTTCGCCTTCAACGGCACCGCCAGCGCCGTGGGCGCCGTGGCCATCGGCAGCGGCGCGCAGGCCACCAGCGACGACGCGCTGGCGATGGGGCCCAGCTCGATCGCCGGCGGCCTGGCCTCGATCACCCTGGGGCCGAGCATCGCCAACGGCAGCTTCGGCGTGGCGATCGGCCTGCAGAACAGCGCCAGCGGCAACTTCTCGGTGGCCATCGGCAAGAACGCCCGCACCGCGAACCGCCAGGGCTCGATCGTGCTGGGCGACGGCTGCGCCGGGTTCTCGTCGGACTCGGTATTTCCCACGGCCAACAACCAGGTCGTCATGCGCGGCTGCGGCGGCGTCAAGGTCTTCACCAACCAGGGCCTGACCTCGGGCGTGGAGCTGGCGGCCGGCGGCAGCGGCTGGAGCGCGGTCTCGGACCGCAACCGCAAGGAGAACTTCCTGGCGCTGGAGGGCGAGGACCTGCTGGCCCGCCTGCGCACCGTGCCCGTGAGCAGCTGGAACTACCGCACGCAGGACGCCTCGATCCGCCACATGGGCCCCATGGCGCAGGACTTCTACGCCGCGTTCGGCCTGGGCGAGAGCGAGGTGATGATCAACTCGGTGGACATCGACGGCGTGAACCTGGCCGGCGTGCAGGCGGTGGCGGCGCGCACCGACGTGCTGAAGGAGCAGGTGGGCACGCTGACGGCCGAGAACACCGCGCTCCGCGCGCGGGTGGACGCGCTGGAGAGCCGGCTGCAGCGGCTGGAGGCCCTCGCGGCCCAGGCCGCCGCGCCGAGCACCGCGCCCTGAGGAACCCGCGGGTGGAGGCGACCGCCTCCAACTCGCGGCCGTAGCCGCGCTTACAGCCGAACGTCTCAGCGGAGCGGGCGAGCGCCCGTTCACCCGGCCCGCCGCTCCGCCCTAAGCCTCTCACGCCATGCCGACCATGAAGATCCTGTCCGTACGGCCCCGCCTTCGCCGGGCATGGTGCGCCGCCGCGCTGCCCCTGGCGGCGGCCGCCTGCACCGACCGCACCCTGACCCTGCCTGCCACCGCCGAGCCGGCGCCCCAGGCCGTGCGCGTGGCCGAGTGCCGCGTGGACGTCGCGGCGCAGACGATGGTGTGCACCGCCCCCCGCCCGGCGGGCACCGCCGCGCGCGCCGACATCCTGCTGGGCGGCCAGGACGTGTACGTGCGCCTGTCCAGCTCGGGCACCAGCTACGACTCGGGCACCGAGATCCTGAGCAGCAAC
>DASQLJ010000112.1:0-3639 GCA_035630095.1 Longimicrobium sp. | reverse complement strand
TGCGTTCCTGCGGGACGTGGAGCGACTCCAGCAGCGTACCCAGCTTCCGCCGCTCACCGACGAGGCGCTGGAGCGCGCCATCGGCGAGGGCCGCGCGTGATCATCGCGGACACGAACCTGGTCGTGCCGCTGATGATCCGTCAGGACAACACGGAGCTCGCACGCGCGGTGCTGAAGAAGGATCCCGATTGGGCGGCGCCGCCGTTGTGGCGGAGCGAGTTCCGGAACGTGCTCTGGCTCTACATCCGCAACCAGAACCTGTCGCTGTCGGACGCGCGGGACTACTACCGCACCGCGGAACGACTGCTCGCGCGGAACGAGTACGATGCCGCTTCCGAGGCGGTGCTGGTGCTTGCGGCGCAGTCGGGGTGCAGCTCCTACGACTGCGAGTTCGTGTACGTGGCCCAGAAGCACTCGCTCCCGCTGGTGACGTTCGACAAGAAGGTGCTCGCCAACTTTCCCGGACTCGCCATCTCGGCCGGCGAGTTCCTTCAGCGTGCCTGAGCACCGCGCCCACGCCGTCGATCTCGACCTTGCCATCCACGCGGTGCGCGCGGCGGGTGAGGGGGTGATGGCGGCGTTCCGGACGGATGCGGAGGTGCGGTACAAGGGGCCGGAGCAGCCGGTGACCGACGCAGACCTTGCGGCCGACCGGGTGCTGCACGACGTGCTGCTGGGCGGGCGGCCGGACTACGGCTGGCTCTCGGAGGAGACGAAGGACTTGCCGGCGCGGCTGGGGAAGCGGCGGCTGTGGGTGGTGGACCCGATCGACGGCACCAACTCGTTCATCCAGGGCCGCGCCGAGTTCGCCATCTGCGTGGGGATGGTGGAGGACGGGCGCGCCGTGCTGGGCGTGATCCTGAACCCCGCCACGGGCGAGCTGTACCACGCGGTCGAGGGCGGCGGCGCGTTCCTGAACGGCGCGCCGATCCACGTCTCCGCCACGGACGAGGCCGCCGAGGCGCGAACGATCTACGCATCTCGCTGGGAGATGGGGCGTGGCGAGCTGGCCCACTTCGCCGCCCCCTGGCAGGTGATGCCGATGGGGAGCACCGCCTACAAGATGGTGAAGGTGGCCGACGGCACCGCCGACGTCTTCATCTCCGCCGGCCCCAAGAACGAGTGGGACGTGGCCGGCGCCGCGGTGATCGTCACCGAGGCCGGGGGACGCGTCACCGGCCCCACCGGCGAGCCCTTCCGCTACAACCAGCCCGACCCCGCCTGGCGCGGCGTGATCGCCAGCAACGGCCTGCTCCACGCGGCCGTCCTCGCCATGAATCCGTCGCACTTGCCGCGCGGCTGACGCGTTCGATCCAGAAACCGACGCTCCCCCGCCCGCGTATCGCAGGCAGGGGAGCGTTGCTGATTCCGGACCTGATCGAACGATGGAGATCCTGGAGATGGTGGGCCGGGTGATCGAGGTGGTGGGAGGCATCGACGACGTCTGCACCGTGCTTCGCGGTGCGTGGCGCCTGTCGGTCCGCGCCGTGGAACGCGTGCTGGGATGAGGCTGCAGGAGCGCCGGCGCGCGGTGCCGGGTGCGGGTCGATCCGGGCGGGCGCTTGCCCCGACGGCGGCGGGCGGGCTACACTCCCCGCCCACCCAAGCCCGAGGGGACACATGGTCGTTCTGGTGATGAAGTACATCAAGCCGCTGGAAGACGTGGAGCGGCTGCTCCCCGCCCACCAGGAGTTCCTGGACCGCTTCTACCGCGCGGGGAAGCTCATCTGCTCGGGCCCGCGCGAGCCGCGCACCGGGGGCGTGATCCTGGCGAACGTGAGCAGCGAGGTCGAGGCGATGAAGATCGTGGTCGACGACCCCTTCTTCAGCGAGAAGGTCGCCGAGTACGAGGTGATCCGCTTCAACCCCACGAAGCACGACCCGCGTTTCGCCCCGTTCGTCGACGGCGGCGCGAGCTAAGGCGCGCCGTGGGCTACCTGGCCGAGGTGCGGCTGGCGCGAGACCGGGTACCCTCGTTCGAGCGGTACCCGTTTTCGCTTCCCGCCGTCCGCGCGCTGCGCCGGCTGGAGCTCCACCCCTCGGTCACCTTCTTCGTGGGCGAGAACGGCAGCGGGAAGAGCACGGTGTTGGAGGCGATCGCGGTCGCGTGCGGCTTCAACCCCGAGGGCGGCGCCCTGCGCGAGCTCGACTTCAGCACCCACGCCTCGCACTCGGAGCTGAACGAGTACGTGGAACTGGATCCGCCGAGCGTGGATTACGGCTTCTTCCTCCGCGCCGAGAGCTACTTCAACGTCGCTACGGAGATCGAACGTCTCGACAGCCAGGGGTGGGCCGCCGCGCTGCCGAAGAAGGCGATCGACTACTTCGGCGGGCGCTCGCTGCACGAGCAGTCGCACGGCGAGAGCTTCCTTGCGCTCTTCCAGCACAAGCTGCACGGCGGGATGCTGGTGCTGCTCGACGAGCCCGAGGCCGCGCTCTCGCCGCTGCGGCAGATGACCTTTCTCACCCTGCTGCACCGCCACGTCCAGTCCGGCGCGCAGTTCATCATCGCCACCCACTCCCCGATCGTGCTCGCCTATCCCGACGCGTGGACCTACCAGTTCGGCGAGGGTGGAGTGGAGCGCGTGTCATACGAGGAGACGGAGCATTACCGCGTGTACCACGACTTCCTGCAGGCGCCCGCGCGCTCGCTGCGGATTCTGCTCGGCGACGAGGAGTAGGGGAGGAAGTCCTGAGTCCTGAGCGCTGATCAAGTCCGCGCACTCGCGCACCTGTGAAGATCACGCACTCGCGCACCCGTTTGCGATCTGTCTCCTCATCCAAATCCCTTCCCCTCGTTGAACAACCCCGCCGCGTCTGCTATCTTTTCAGGCTTGAGTCAAATCCGATCATCCGACCGATCCTTTCGTGGAGGTGCCCCGTGGCCGGGCATAGCAAGTGGAAGCAGATCAAGCACAAGAAGGCGATCACCGACAGCAAGCGCGCCGCCAACTGGACCAAGGTGATCCGTGAGATCACCGTGGCGGCCAAGGCCGGCGGCGGCGACCCGGCCGGCAACCCGCGCCTGCGGCTGGCGATGGACAACGCCCGCGCCGCCAACATGCCCAACGACAACATCGAGCGCGCCATCAAGAAGGGCACGGGCGAGCTGGAGGGCGTGAGCTACGAGGAGATCACCTACGAGGCGTACGGCCCCGCCGGCGTGGCGATCATGATCGAGTCGCTCACCGACAACGGGAACCGCACGGTGGCCGACATCCGCCGCTGGCTCACGCGCAACGGCGGCAACCTGGGCACCACCGGCTCGGTCGCGTGGATGTTCGACCGCCGCGGCCAAATCATCATCGACGGCGAGCGGTTCGACGAGGAGACGGTGATGGAGGCCGCGCTCGAGGCCGGCGCGCTGGACGTGGAGTCGGAAGACGGCACCTACACGGTGCTGTCGGAGGTCACCGACCTCAACACGGTGCAGGACGGGCTGCGCGCCCGCGGCATCGAGTGGGAGAGCGCCGAGCTGGCGATGATCCCCAAGAACACCATCAACGTGACCGGCGCCGACGCCGACCAGCTGGTGAAGCTGCTGGAACTGCTGGAGGACCTGGACGACGTGCAGAAGGTGCACACCAACGCCGACCTGGATGTCGACAGCCTCGCCGAGGTCTGACGCCCCGCCCGTGC
>DASQLJ010000111.1:0-5934 GCA_035630095.1 Longimicrobium sp. | reverse complement strand
CCGTGGCCCCGCCGCTCACGGTGGTGCGCAGCGCGTCCCAGGTGGAGCCGCCGTTGGTGGAGCGGGCGATGTACGCCGGGCCCTGGTAGAGGTGGTAGGTCATGGTGAGCGAGCCGTCGCCCTCCACGATCACCGCCGGGTTGATCTCGCCGGGCTGCTTCCACCCCAGCGCCAGCGCGCCGTGCCGGGTCCACGTGGTCCCGTCGGGCGAGGTCGCGCGGTGGATGCGGTAGCGGCCGCGCCCCTCGTCCACCATGAAGAAGAGCGCGTAGCCGCCGGTGGCCAGCCGCACCAGCGCCGGGTGCCGCTCGTTGAGCGACGTGGCGACGATCGGCGATGGGACGCTCCAGGTGGCGCCGCCGTTCGTGGAGCGGGTGATCAGCAGGTCGCCCGAGTTGCCGGCGCCCAGCCGCTCGATCACCATCGTCAGCGACCCGTCGGGCTCGCGCAGGAGGCTCGGCTGGTAGTCGGTCTCCGGGCCCGTGTACGCGGCCCCGGCGCCCGCCGAAAGCGACCGTGCGGGCGCGGCGAGCCGGGCCGACGGCGCGGAAGGCGCGTCGGCGCAGGCGGACAGGGCGGCGAGCCCGAGCAGGCTCGCGCAGGCGAATCGCATATGCATCGGCAGGGGATGGGGAACGCGGGAAGACGAGAGCGCGCGGGCGAAAGCCGCGGCGCGGGGACGCGCCGCGAGTGGATCGGCGCGAAACGAATATAGCATCCCAACCGCAAGTGGATCAACGGGTTACGTCGATGCGACCGGATGGACGGGCCGCGGACGGGTGGGGTGCATCATAGGTATGGAGAGGAGAAACGGCGGCCGCGGGCACCCTGCCCCGCGGCCGCCGCTTCCGTGTTCATGAGACTGGTGATCAGGCCGGCTGCTGCGCCGGTCCGGACTCGGCGATCGCCTTGAGGTCGGCCAGGCCGCGCTCGAAATCGCGGCCGACCATGCGGTCCATGTTCATGAAGACGCCCATCACCTTGAAGCCGAAGGTGTTGGTGCCGTCCATCGCCCACGTCACCCGGGTTTCGCCGCCCGCGGGCTCCAGCGTGAACGTGGTGGTGTTGTGCGCCTCGAACGGCGTGATGAAGTCGAGCTTGATGGCCAGCCGCGACGGCGGATCGCTCTCCGTGATCTCCATCCTGCCCTTCCCCACCTTCTTGTTCCCCTCCCACGCGTAGACGGCGCCCGCCCCGCTCCCGGCGCCCGAGAAGGTGCGCTTCAGCGCCGGGTCGAGCTTCTCCCACGGCGACCACGCGGCCCAGCGGTGGAAGTCGTCCAGGTGGGGGAAGATGCGGCCGGGAGGCGCGGCGATCGTCGCCGAGCGCTGGATGCGGAAGGTGTCGGGCCGCGTCGCGGCGTAGGCGAGCGGAGCGGCGACGGCGGCCGCCACGACGGCGGCGATGGCCAGGAGCATGGTTCCTCGAGTGCGACGGGTGGGCCGAAAGCGGGGACAGGTGCACGGAGTGCGTGCGACATCCGTTCCGCAAGGATCACGCGGCGGAGGTGCGGGCGCTGGAGCCCGGCGAAGCGGGTCCACGTGGGTTCCAGGCTCAGTACGCGCCGACCTTGCCCCTCGCCGCCTCGCGCAGCCGCGCCGAGTCGTAGCCCATGCCGTCGCGGAACACGGTGATGACCTCGTAGATCTGCGAGGGGGTGGCGATGGGGTCGCCGCGGATGACGACCAGGTCGGCGCGCTTGCCCACTTCCACCGAGCCGATCCGCCCGTCCTCGCCCAGGATGCGGGCGCCGTTGAGGGTGAGCACCTGGATCGCCTGCTCGGGGCGGAAGCCGGCCTCCACCAGCAGCTCGTAGTTGCGCAGGTCGCCGAAGCCGGGGAGAAAGCCGGTGCCCCACGGGTCCGCGCCCGCGCCCAGCAGCCCGCCGGCGGCCACGAAATCCCGCTCCCACCGCATCATCCGCGTCAGCAGGCGCTCGGGGACGGTGTAGCCCGAGGTGGCGAGCCCCGCGTGGTTCGCCTCCACCTCGCGGCGCACGTCGGGCGCCAGCATCTCCATCGCCCGCGGGTCCAGGCGGGCGCGGCCGGGGACGAAGGTCTCGTACACGCCCAGCGTGCTCACCACCGGCGTTCCGCGCGCCACGATGCGGCGGATGCTCGCCTGCACGGCGGGGCTCGCCACGTCCACGTCGGCCTGGGCGACCTGGTTGCCGGGCGGGCAGACGTCGGGCTGCGCGCCGGGCACGTACTCGCTGTTGGTGATGAAGCCGTGCTGCAGCGCGTCGATCCCCATCTCCGCGGCCTTGGTGAAGGAGACGGCGCACAGGTGGCCGCTCACGTGCAGCCCCCGCGCGTGCGCCGCGTCCAGCACCCAGCGCAGCACGTCGCGCGGCCCGCTCATCACCTTGAACCAGGTGGCGCCCCGCTCCGCCCACTCCTCCACGAAGCGCCGCGCCTCCCCGGGCGAGTCCACGCCGCGGAAGGGGCCCGTGCGCACCGTCCCCGCGCGGATGTACGGCCCGCCGATCAGCAGGCGCGGCCCCGGCATCCGCCCCGTGTCGATGTCGTGCTTCAGCGCCACCTCCTGGTCGGGGAGCTGGCTCCCCGCCGTCATCGCCGTCGTCACGCCGAAGGCGAGGTAGAGGTAGGCGCTCGCACCCATCGGCACCGTCCGGCGCAGGCCGCCCAGGTAGGTGTGCTCGTGCAGCCCCACCAACCCGGGGATCACCGTGTGCCCCTCCAGGTTCAGCACCCGCGCGCCTCGCGGGACACGCGTGGACGCGCTCGGCCCCACCGCCACGATGAAGCCGCGTCTCACGATCACCGTCTGGTCGGCGCGCGCGGGCGAGCCGGTGCCGTCCACCAGCCGCACGTGCGTCAGCGCCACCACCGGCGCATTCACCGCCACGTACGGCGCCACGCCGAAGCCCTCGCCCGCTCCCTGCGCGGCCGCCGGCGCGGCGAGCGCCACCACCAGCGCCAGCGCCCAGCCATACCGGATCGCCTTCATCATCTGCCGTGTTGCGGGTGCAATGGGATCGATTCGCAGAAGCAGCCGCCGTGCGGGCGAGTGGAGAGGATGGGCCGGGGCGTGTATCGGGTCAAGCGGGTGGAGTAGGTATAGCTACCCTTGTCTTGTAGTCTCTTATATTAATTCTCTCCGATATCACCCGTGCGCCTGGTTGAGCGAGGACGAGATGGATTACCACGACCGCATCACCATCGAGCCGGACAAGCGAAGCGGAAAGCCATGCATCCGTGGCCTCCGCATCACCGTTCAGGATGTGCTCGAGTATCTCGCGTCCGGAATGACGGAAGCCGAGATCCTCGAAGACTTTCCGGACCTGGAGCCTGAAGACATCCGTGCGTGTCTCACGTTCGCTGCCGATCGCGAGCGCAGGCTGATGGCCGGGCTGTGAAGCTCCTGTTCGATCAGAATCTCTCGTGGAAGCTCGTCCGCCTGCTCGTTGGGAACTGTTCCGTCTCGGCATCCGCGCAGTTGCTGCGCGACAAGTCCGTGTTCGCCACTTCCACGACAGCCCCGACGCCGCCGTCCTGACGCTTCCGTAAAGGTCGAAGAGCCCGTGTAGAGGAATGGGCGTGAGACGAGAACGGCGGCCGCGGGCTCCCTGCCCCGGCCGCCGAATCCGATTTTCTCTGCCGAGCGTTACGGCAACTGGACAGCGTGATAACCAACCGCGTACCCGCCGATCACCAGGTGTATCTAACGCCATGGGAGCGGAGCAAGCTCAAGAACTCTTTGAAGTCCCTCGGTAGCTCGACTCCCATAGTTGATCCGGCGGAGGGTTTCGACGTGGCGAAGGCGTTCGGCGGGCGAGCAGCCGTGCCAGTACGCCCGTTCGTCCGAGTCGTCGAACAGCGGAGCGAGCGAGAGCGCCGTCCGGTCGAGACGCGGCGGGGATGCTGCGGATTCGCTCACGGCGGTGACCTCATCTGGAGGATGACGTAGCGAATGCTACCCCGGGATTGCACCGCGGGTCAAGAGAGAGCGGCCGCGGACACCTGTGTGTCCGCGGCCGCACGGGTTCAGCCCGACCGTCCGCAGGCGCCAGCGGCGCCGGGCGGCTCACCAGCAGTCGCTGCCCTCGATGGTGTCGCACTGGTACCGGCTGCACTGGTTGGTGTTGCAGCCGTACCAGTTGGTCTGGCATTCGGGCTCGTTGTCGGTGTAACAGCCGTATCCCGAGCCGCAGTAGCGGATGTCGGTGTACTTGACGTTGCCGAACACGGTGCCGCGGCCATCCGCCTCCTGGGCGCCGGTCTCGAACGACTCGATCGCCAGCCCCTCCACCGCCAGCTTCACCTTCTTCATCGTGCCCTCCCTCGTCGTGGAATAGGTCGCGCGCCATGCGGATGCGGAGGCGCGCCGTTCCCGTCATCTACATAAAGATGCGGGAAAAGATTATAAATATACCCGACCTTATCCGCCGCAGCAATCCCGCGAGTCGTGTTTTGATGATGAAAGAGACGACGGTGGGCGCGGCTCCCTTCACTGTCCCGTATGCAGTAGGGCCTGCCTCGATGCTACGGCTCGAAGCGGCGGATGCGGTAGTGCGCGAGCAGCATCCCCGCGAGGCCGAGCGCCACGGTCACCGCCAGCGACCCCAGCGGCGCGCCGTGCTCCCAGGCGCGCGGATCGGCGACGGCCCAGGGGTCCCACGGCGACAGCATGGGCGGCGGGGGCAGGCGAACGGGCAGGTCGAGCTCGAAGCGGTCGGGCATGAGATACGCCGCGCCCAGCAGCACCAGCGTGCCGGCGAGCACCGGCACGCGCACCAGCGCGAGCACGCCGAGCGTCACCCCCACCCAGGCCGACGCGGCGAGGAGCACCGCCAGCGAGCGCGCCAGCAGCGGCAGGATCGCGAGGGGCGCGCCCGCCCACAGCGCGCCGGCGGCCAGGACGGCGTGCGCCACCAGCACCAGCCCCGCGAGCGCCGCCAGCGACATCGCCGCGTGCGCCAGCAGCCAGCGCCCGCGCGAGACGGGGAGCGCCAGCAGGTACGCGAGGTCCGCATGCGGCCGCAGCAGGCTGCCGCCGGCCGCGATCACCACGGCGGAGACCAGGAACGCCGTGCTGGGGCCGGGGAGCCAGAACCAGGTCGCGTCGAGGAACTCGCCGTAGCCGAACGCGCGCCCCTGCCGCGGCGGCTGCGAGGCGTACGACGCCGCGACTAGGGCGGCCAGCCCCAGCACCGGCAGCGCCGCGGCCAGCACGCGCCAGCGCAGGTCACGCCAGATCGTCGCGCGCAGCATCGGGCCCGTCCGCTCCGGTGGCGGTGAAGTAGATCTCGCGCAGCGACAGGTGGCGCACGCCGATCACGTCGGCGCCCACCAGCCGCAGGCGGTCCACCACGGCGTCGGGGGCGGCGTGCACCAGCAGCCGGGCGTGCTCGCCGTACGGCCGCACGGCGGCGACCTCGTCCCAGGTGGCCAGCCGGTCGGGCGCGGGATGGCCGGCCACGTCGATCACCCGCCAGCTGGCGCGCAGGTCGTCCAGGTCGCCCTGCAGCACGGCCCGCCCCTCGTTCATCACCGCCACGCGGTCGCAGATCCGCTCCACCTCGTCCAGGCGGTGCGTCACCAGCAGCACCGTGGCGCCGTCGGCCGCCGCCGCGGCGAGCTCCGAGAGGGCGTCGTCCACCGCGGCCGGGTCGAGGCCGGTGGTGGGCTCGTCCAGCACCAGCAGCCGGGCGCGCCGGGCGAGCGCCACCAGCAGCATCACCCGGCTGCGCGTGCCCGACGAGAGCGTGTGCAGCCGCGCGCGCCCGCCGACCTCCCACCGCCGCGCCAGCCGCGACGCGCACGCCGCGTCCCACGCGGGCGACAGCCGCGCCACCCGCGCGATGAAATCGGCGGTGCGCATCCACCCGAGCACCGCGCGCTCCTCGGGGACGAACGCCACCTCGCGGCGGATGGCCAGCGACTCGCGCACGCAGTCGCGGCCGAGCACCGT
>DASQLJ010000110.1:0-2423 GCA_035630095.1 Longimicrobium sp. | reverse complement strand
CGGGAGCGAGGACATCGTCGTGGGCAGCCCGATCGCCGGGCGCACGCGGCGCGAGGTGGAGGAGCTGATCGGCTTCTTCGCCAACACGCTCGTGCTGCGCACCGACCTCTCGGCCGACCCCACCTTCCGCGAGCTGCTGGGGCGCGTGCGCGAGGGTACGCTGGGCGCGTACGAGCACCAGGAGGTGCCCTTCGAGAAGCTGGTGGCCGAGCTGCAGCCCGAGCGCTCCCTCAGCCACTCGCCTCTCTTCCAGGTGCTGTTCACGCTTCAGAACGCCGAGGGCCGGGGAGACGCTCTTGCGGGGCTGGAGGTGAGCGGCGTCGGTGCGGAGCTCGAGAGCGCCAAGTTCGATCTCTCCCTGACGCTCGCGGCGACCGCCCAGGGCCTGCGTGGCGTGCTGAGCTACAGCACCGACCTCTTCGAGCGCGGCACGGCCGACCGGATGGTCGGCCACCTGGCACGGGTGCTGGAGCAGGTGGCCGCCGACGCGGACGTGCGGCTTTCGCGGCTGGAGCTGCTCGGCGAGGCGGAGCGCTCGCTCGTTCTGGAGGCGGGGAACGGGACGGCGGCCGAGTATCCGGCGGACCGCTGCATCCACGAGCTGTTCGAGGCGCAGGCGGCGCGCACGCCGGGGGCGGTGGCCCTGCGCTACGAGGACGAGTCGCTCACCTACGCGGAGCTGAACGCGCGGGCGAACCGCCTTGCCCACCACCTCCGCTCCCTGGGCGTGGGCCCCGATGCGCGGGTGGGGCTCTGCCTCGAACGGAGCCTGGAGATGATGGTGGGGCTCCTGGCGGTGCTCAAGGCCGGCGGGGCGTACGTGCCGCTGGACCCCGCATACCCGGCGGAGCGGCTGGCGTACATGCTGGCCGACGGCGACCCGGCGGTGGTGCTGTCGCAGCGGGGGCTCCGTGACCGGATCGAGAGCACGGGCACGCCGGTGCTGGAACTGGACGAGGCCGCACCGGCCTGGGGCCACCGCCCGGTGACGAACCCGGAACGCGGCACGCTCACGCCGGAGCACCTGGCGTACGTCATCTACACCTCCGGAAGCACCGGGCGGCCCAAGGGCGTGGGGGTCCCGCACCGCGCCGTGGTCAACGCGCTGAGCTGGATGCAGGATCTCTCCGGGCTCTCCGCGGACGACGCGGTGCTTCACAAGACGCCGTACAGCTTCGACGCCTCGCTGCGGGAGCTGCTTCCCCCGCTGCTCGTGGGAGGCCGGCTGGTGCTGGCGCGGCCGGAGGGACACCGGGATCCAGGGTACCTGCTGGAGTTGATGCAGCGCGAGGGGATCACGACCCTCCACGCGGTTCCGTCGCTGCTCCAGGCCCTGGTGGACGAGGGGGGGCTGGCCGCGTGCCACGCGCTCCGGACGGTGATGTGCGGCGGCGAAGCGCTCGCCGCGGAGCTCGTCCGCCGCTTCTCGGGCCAGGCGCCCTGGGCCCGGCTGTACAACGTCTACGGTCCCACCGAGGCCGCGGTGGACGTCACGGCCTGGCCGTGCATGGGCCGGCCGGACGCGGCCGCCATCACCCCGATCGGATCTCCCATGGCCAACGTCCGCATCTACCTGCTGGACCCGGCGGGCGAGCCGGTGCCGGTGGGGGTCGCGGGCGAGCTGCACATCGGCGGCGTGCAGGTGGCGCGCGGCTACCTGGGCCGCGCGGCGCTCACGGCGGAGCGCTTCGTTGCCGACCCGTTCTCGGCGCAGGGCGGCGCACGGCTGTACCGGACGGGCGACCGGGCGCGGTGGCGTGCGGACGGCGCCATCGAGTACCTGGGGCGGTTCGACCACCAGGTGAAGGTGCGCGGCTTCCGCATCGAGCTGGGCGAGATCGAGGGTGCGCTGCGCCAGGCGTCCGGCGTCGCGGACTGCGCCGTCGTCGTGCGCGAGGACGTGCCCGGGGAGAAGCGGCTGGTGGCGTACGTGGTGGGCGACGTGGAGGCGGGAGTCGTGCGCGAGCACCTGCTCGGGGAGCTCCCGGAGTACATGGTCCCGGCGGCTTTCGTCCCTCTGGAGCGGCTTCCGTTGACGCCGAATGGGAAGCTGGACCGCAAAGCGCTGCCGGCGCCGGAGGGGGATGCGTACGCGCGGGGGAGCTACGAGGCACCGCTGGGGGAGGTGGAGGCGGCGCTGGCGGAGATCTGGGGAGAGGTGCTGGGGGTAGGGCAGGTGGGGCGGTGGGATCACTTCTTCGAGTTGGGCGGGCACTCGCTCCTGGCGATCAAGCTGATCGAGCGGATGCGGCGCAGAGGGCTGCACACGGACGTGCGGGCACTGTTCACCACGCCGGTGCTGGCCGAGCTGGCCCTGGCCGTGGGCCGGGCGTCTTCGGAGGTGGAGGTCCCCGCGAACGGGATCCCGGAGGGGTGCGGGTTCATCACGCCGGAGATGCTGCCGCTGGTGGAGCTCACGCAGG
>DASQLJ010000109.1:0-2670 GCA_035630095.1 Longimicrobium sp. | reverse complement strand
GGGGGAGAAGAAGGCGCCGCCGTCGTACCCGGCCTCGTGGGTGAGCCGGGTGACGTTGCCGCCGTCGGGCTCCATGGCGTAGATGTCCAGGTCGCCGTCGCGCATCGAGGTGAACACGATGGTGCCGCCGTCGGGGGAGATGGTGGCCTCGGCGTCGTACCCGGGCGTGTTGGTGAGCCGCTGCAGGTTCCTTCCCAGCCGGTCGGCGCTCCAGATGTCGTAGTCGTACAGCGCCCACACGTAGCCGTTGCGCATGTCGGGGCGCGGCGGGCAGGCGGTGTCGGCGGCGTGGGTGCTGGCGTAGAGGTGGCGGCGGGTGCGCTCGGGGCCGGGGTGGAAGTAGGCGCAGGTGGTGCGCCCCTCGCCGGTGGACACGCGGCGCACGTTGCGGCCCAGCGTGTCCATGGTGAAGATCTCGTCGCAGGGGCGGCCGCCAGGGCGAGTGCTCTGGAAGACGAGCTGCCCCCCGTCGGACGAGAAGTAGGCTTCCGCGTTCTCGCCGCCGAAGGTGAGCTGCCGCACGTTGCGCAGCCGCGGCTCCGCCGGCGAATCGGGCACCAGCCGGGACAGCTGCGCCGCGCCCTGCGTGCACGCGGCGATCACCGCGAGCAGCGCGGGGGCGACGGATCGGATCAGGTTCATGGGTCGGGTTCGGATGGGACGGGTGGAACGGTGCGACACGGGTCGGGCGTCGGTGAGCGAGGTCGGACGGCGGTTCCCCACGCGAAGGGTCGAAGGGCGGTTTTCCGCGAAGGGCGGCTGAAGCCGCGAGGCTGGAACAATGGGAAGCCTCGCAAACTGCGCGAGGCTGTTCGTCGTGGGCCTTGGCTTCGGCGCCGGGGGCGGAGATCGCCACCGGCAACGGGGCCGGCCATCCGCTCCCAAACCGCCCCCGCGCCGACGAGCCTCGCGGCTGTTTGCGAGGCTTCCCATTGTTTTAGCTGCGGATTCATCCGCCTTTCGCGGTGGGCCGCCTTTCGCGCATGGCCGCCTTTCGCGCATGGCCGCCTGTCGCGTGTGGCCGCCTTCCACGCGGCCACCATGCGGGGCTCGACGCCGGCCGACGAGACCTCGGCCTCCGGCTGCCGGCGCCGGCCTACGGGTACAGCAGCTCCCGCGTCCAGCGCGGGGGGTCGCCGTCGGCGCGGCGGTAGAGCTCGCGCTCGTGCAGGCGGCTGGGGCGGCCGAACCACAGCTCGATGCGGTCGGGGACCACGCGGAAGCCCGACCAGAACGGCGGGCGGGGGATGTCGGCGTCGCCGAACTTCTCCTCGTACTCGCGCACCCGCCGCACCAGCGTGTCGTACGCGTCGAGCTGCGTGCTCTGCAGGCTGGCCCACGCGCCGATGCGGCTGCCGCGCGCGCGGCTGGCGTAGTACTCGTCCGCCTCTTCCGCGCTCACCGGCTGCACGGCGCCCTCGATGCGCACCTGCACCTCCATCGGCTGCCAGTGGAAGCACAGCGCGGCCCAGGCGTTGTCGGCCATCTGCGCGGCCTTGCGGCTCTCCAGGTTGGTGTAGAACACGAAGCCGCGCTCGTCGAACCCCTTCAGCAGCACCATGCGCACGGAGGGGCGGCCGTCGGCGCCGGCGGTGGCCAGCGCCATCGCCGTGGGCTCGTGCAGGTCGGTCGCCTTCGCCTGCTCGAGCAGCTCTCCGAAGCGGCGAAACGGCTCGGCGAACTCGGCCGTCCCGGCGTCCGCCGGCGCGTCGCTCATCGGCTCCGGCGCGCGGGGGCGCCCACGCGGATCGGCACGCTGGCGCGCGTGTTTTCCCAGCTCAGCACCAGCGCGTGCGTGCCGGCGCGGCCGCGCTCCAGCGCCAGGGTGAACTGCTCCACCGGCTGCCGCAAGGTGGTGGTCTGCATGGGGATGCGCACCAGGTCGCGGCTGGGGTCGTACTCCGTGCCCCACTGCCCGGTCTGCCGGTTCACGATCAGCGTCCACCCGGTGGCCGTCGGCAGCGTGTACAGCGTGTAGGTGCCGCGCGGCACGCTCGCGGTGCCGACCGTCAGGTCGCCCTCGGTGACCAGCGTGGTGGCCGCGTTGGCGCCGGTGCGCCACACGCGCCCCAGCGGCACCAGCCCGCCCACGATCCGCCGCCCGCGCATCGACGGCCGGCCGTAGTCCACGTACATGCGCTTTCCCCCGCCCAGGTCCAGGCGCGAGGTGTCGCGCGGGCTCAGCACGCGGCCCTGCTGCGCGGTGGCCGGCGCCGCCGGGGGGCGGGTGCGCACCTGCGCCTCGGCCGCGGTGGTGGTGGCGGCCGCCAGCGCGGCGGCAACGGCGGTGGTTCGGACGATGGAGATACGGCCCACGGTGCCTCTTTCGGTGCAGGGTTGAGCCCGGATGTTAAGGGGAGATGCGGGGACGGGGCAACCGGGGCGGTGCGCCGCCGGAGGGCGACGGGCGCTGATCGGCGCCCTCCGCGGACATCCATCGCTTGCCTGCCATCTACCCGAAACACGAATATCCGATCCTGCACGCGGCCGCTTCCCCCGATCTCACCCATCCGAGATTACCCGCCTCCGCCGGGGCGATTACCGGCGGGTCACGGGTATTTCGACTTGCGGAAGAAGTAGAGGTAGAGGAGCCACGGAAACAGCCCCACCACCAGCGCCGCCCACAGCACGGCCGAGATCCCCGCCGGCAGCGGCTGGTTCGTCACCATG
>DASQLJ010000108.1:0-6334 GCA_035630095.1 Longimicrobium sp. | reverse complement strand
GCTCACCGCCATCCGCGGCTACAGCGAAACGCTGCTCGACCCCGACCTGCCGCCCGAGCTGCGCCGCCAGTTCGCCACCACCGTGCAGGTCAACGCCCAGCGCCTGCAGCACATCGTCGACGACCTGCTCGACCTGTCGCGCCTGGAGTCCGGCGGCTGGCGCGTGCAGCCCGAGATCGTCTCCGTGGCCGACCTCGCCCGCGACGCGTGGTCCGGCTTCCGCGACGCGGCCGCCGCGAAGGACGCGCGGTTCGGCGTCGAGGTGCCGCCGGACGCCGAGTTCGCCTACGCCGACCCCTCCGCGCTGCGCCAGGTGCTCAGCAACCTCCTCGGCAACTCGCTGCGCTACATCCCGCACGGCGGCGGCATCCAGGTGCGCACCCGCGGCGTCGCCTCCCCGGTGCTCGACGGCGCGCGTCGCGGGGCGGGGGAGGGCGGCTCGTCGCACCGGCCGTGGCTGTGCGTGGAGGTGGTGGACACCGGCGCGGGGATCGCCGCGGCGCACCTGCCCCGCATCTTCGAGCGCTTCTACCGCGTCGATCCGGGCCGCTCGCGCGAGGAAGGCGGCACCGGGCTGGGGCTGGCCATCGTCAGGCACATGGTGGAGGGCCACGGCGGCACCGTCCAGGCCGAAAGCCAGCTCGGCCGCGGCACCACCATCCGCTTCACCCTCCCCACCCCCGAGCACGAGCCGCACGGCGACGAAGCGCTGGCATTCCCATCCCCGTCGTCCGAATCCGCTTCCGCCGAGTGACACCTCGTCCCGGTGAGGATGCGGAAGGAGCGCTACGACGGTCGGCCGCGGAGGATCTTTCCTCCGCGGCCTATTCCGTCCCGATCATCGATTCAGTGACTTTTTCGATCAGGGGATCAATCCAGGTTGGCGCCGGCCGCACCGTATCCACACTGCCTGCACGACGACGAATCGGTCACGCGGGCGTATCGGAGTTACCGTTCCGTTACGCTGCCGTGATTCGGCCGGGTGTTTGCCTCGGTATGATCCCGCCATCCTCGCGCGGGCCGATCTCGCGCAGGAGCCCAATCAACAGCGGACGAGCCCCGAATGCCGAGTCGACGCACCCGCGTGCTGGCCGTTACAGCCAACTGCGTGCTTGCCGTTACACACCTGCGCGCGCAGCAGCCCACGGGCGTGGTGGTGACCAGCGGCGCCACCGAGATCCACGTCGGCGGCCGCGTGCAGACACAGTTCAGCACCTCCACCGTCGACACCGTCCCCGCGACCGGGCTGGAGCTGCGGCGGCTCCGGCTGGAGCTCCTGGTGAAGTTCAACGACGTGGTGAGCGGGAAGATCCAGCCCGACTTCGCCCCCGGCGACCGCGTGGCGATGAAGGACGCCTGGATGAAGATCGCGCTGGACCCTGCGTTCACCCTCCTCGCCGGCCAGGCGCACCGCCCCTTCTCGCCGATCGCCATCACCAGCAGCACGCGAATCCTTCCGATCGAGCGCGGACTGCGCATGCGCGGCCTCAGCGGCGCGGTGGACGAGTACAACATCGTGAGCGAGCTGGGGTATTCGGAGCGAGACGTGGGGCTGCAGGTGCTGGGCGCGCCGAAGGGGGCGCCGCTGGGGCTCACCTACCAGGCGGGGTTCTTCAACGGCCCCGCGCGGAGCAAGGCGCGCGACCGCAACACCTACCAGCTCGCCGCGCGCGCGACGATCAGCCCCGCCAGCCGCCTGCGTATTGGCGCGTCCTGGAGCAGCCTCGACTTCGTCCGCACCTCCACCACCCCCGGCGCCACGGTGGACGTGCGCCGCGGCAACGCGTGGGAGGCCGACGTGGAGTACGGCGCCTACGACCGTCCCGGCCTGCACCTGCTCGCCGAGACCGCCTACGGCGACTTCCAGCCCTTCACCGGCGCCCGCTTCTTCGGGGTGCAGACGTGGCTGGCGTACCGCTCCCAGCGGCTGGGTGGGAAGATCCAGAACGTCGAGCCGCTGCTGCGCGCCAGCTACGCCGACGCGAACGTCAACGACCGCGGGCCTTCAAATCCGGGCGGGCTGCTGCTGACACCGGGGGTGAACCTGTACCTCGGCAGCCTCAACCGGGTGCAGTTCAACTGGGACTTCTGGAACCCATTGGAAGGCGAGAGCCACAACAGCTTCAAGACCCAGTTCCAGGTCGCGTTCTGACCCCCTCGTCTCCCTCTGTCGAGCGCCGCCGCGGCAGCATGGAAAATGCAGCGGCGGCGCGGCTTCGTCCCAGCATTTTCGCGGGATCTGTTCCACCGCTGGCCGCTTTCTCACGGGGGCTTCCACGGACTGGCTCCGCACACTATCGTTGACGTGCGGAGTGTCCGCGCACCCATCGAGATGAACGCGAGGCCATCATGCCCACCCGAAAGAAGCCGCTCCGGAAGCTCCTTCCGCCGCCGTTCCCCGCCGACCACTTCACGCTGGAGCAGGCGCACGCGGCGGTGCTCGCCGTGATGGCCGAGCGCGGCGAGACGCCCCGCCCCGATCTCACCGCCACGTGGATCCCCGGCCGTCGCAAGCGGGGTAGCGGCGAAACGCCCCCGCGGTGCACGGCCTGAGCGATCCGCCATGGCCCACGGCGAGAGCGTCTTCCTGAACTGCCCGTTCGACCGTGCGTACCAGCCGCTGTTCAGGGCCGCCGTCTTCGCCGTGCAGGACTGCGGGATGGTCGTGCGGTGCGCGCTGGAGCGCGACGACGGCAGCGAGGTGCGCATCAACAAGATACGGCGGATCATCGAGGAATCGAGCTTCGGGATCCACGACATCTCGCGGACGGAGCTCGACGCGGCGACCGGGCTCCCCCGCTTCAACATGCCGCTGGAGCTGGGGCTCTTCCTGGGCGCGAAGCAGTTCGGCTCGCCCAGGCAGCGCGCGAAGCAGTGCATCATCTTCGACCGCGACCGGTACCGCTACCAGGCGTACTGCAGCGACCTCGCGGGTCACGACATCCGGGCGCACGGCTGCGACGAAGGCGACCTGATCCGGGGGATCCGCGACGCGGCGCGGACCTGGAGGCCCGAGCGCCAGCTTCCGAGCGCGCGGGTGATCCTCGACCGCTACCAGCGCTTCGTGGCCACCGTCCCCGCGCTCGCGTCGCGCGCCCAGCTCGACGCCGACGACCTGACCTTCTTCGACCTCCTTCTCCTGGTCGGGACGTGGCTGGCTGAAAACGTTCCGGCCACCTCCTGAAAACCCGTCGCCGCCCGTTGACACAAACACGCGGTTTGGCTATTCTACCTGTCTGTCCCGACCATGCTTGTCCGCCCTCGGGTCGCCGGGGCGGTAACTTTTTCATACCAACAGTGCCGGCACAGCCGGCCGCGCGGCGCGCACGGTGGAGCGCGCTTGCAAGCGGAGTGTCATGAAGACGTATTCCGTCAAGGCGGGGGAGATCGAGCACAAGTGGTTCGTGGTGGACGCGGCCGGGAAGATCCTGGGCCGGGTCGCCACCGAAGTCGCGCGTGTCCTCCGCGGCAAGCACAAGCCGACCTACACCCCGCACCTGGACACCGGCGACTACGTGGTCGTGGTCAACGCCGACAAGATCCAGCTCAGCGGGAACAAGGCCGACCAGAAGACCTACTTCCGCCACTCCGGGTACATGGGCCACGAGAAGTTCATCCCCTTCAAGGAGATGCTGGCCAAGCACCCGGAGCGCGTGATCGAGCTCGCGGTCAAGGGGATGCTGCCCAAGAACGCGCTGGGGCGGCAGATGCGCCAGAAGCTCAAGGTGTACGCGGGTGCCGAGCACCCGCACCAGGCGCAAGATCCGCAACCCCTCAACTTCTGAGCACCATCAGAATGGCTATCGAACAGTTCCACGCCATCGGCCGCCGCAAGACGTCGGTCGCGCGCGTCTACCTTCGTCCCGGCAACGGGACGTGGGAGGTCAACGGGCGCACGCTGGAGAACTATCTCCCGCGCCACGTGCTTCGCCAGTCGGCCACGCGGCCGCTCGCGGCCACCGAGACCGAAGGCCAGTTCGACGTGAAGGTCACGGTGAACGGCGGCGGGCTCCGCGGCCAGGCCGACGCGATCCAGCTGGGCGTCGCCCGCGCGCTGCTCAAGGTGAACGAGGAGTACCGCGTGCGCCTTCGCGCCGAGGAGCTGCTCACCCGCGACCCGCGCGAGGTGGAGCGGAAGAAGCCCGGCCGTCCGGGCGCCCGCAAGCGGTTCCAGTTCTCCAAGCGCTGATCGGAGCGCCGGGCGTGCGGCGTGGCCGCGGGTACACCCCGCAGCCGTGCCCGCCCGAAATCCGGTCGTCCGTCCATCTCACACACCGCCCGACCGTGCCCCGGGTGCCGCTCACGCGGTAGGGGGCGCGGGATGACGGCGGTGGAGGCGGGCCCCGCGCGTTCGCGGGCGCCCGGCAAACCCGAAACACCGGTACCACGCGCATGGCTCAGCCGACCATCCAGGACCTTCTCGAAGCAGGTGTCCATTTCGGGCACCAGACGTCCCGCTGGAACCCGAAGATGCGCAAGTTCATCTTCGCGGAGCGGAACGGGATCTACATCATCGACCTGAAGAAGACCCTCCGCCAGATCGAGCTGGCGCAGGAGCTGGTGCGCAGCGTGGTCAGCCGCGGCGACCGCGTGCTGTTCGTGTGCACCAAGAAGCAGCTCCGCCAGGTGATCCAGGGCGAGGCCGAGCGCTCGAACTCGTTCCACGTGACCGAGCGCTGGCTGGGCGGCATGCTCACCAACTTCACCACCATCAAGAAGCAGATCCGCCGGCTGCGCGAGCTGGAGCGCGGGCAGGAGGAGGGCGCCTTCGACTTCTACACGAAGAAGGAGCGCCTGATGCTCGACCGCGAGCGCGAGCGCCTGGACAAGTACCTGGCCGGCGTGAAGGACATGGCCCGCGTGCCGGGCGCGCTCTTCGTGGTGGACGCCAAGAAGGAGAAGATCGCGATCTCCGAGGCGAACAAGCTGGGGATCCCGGTGATCGCCATCGCCGACACCAACGCCGACCCCGACGTGCTCACCGTGCCGATCGCCGGCAACGACGACGCGATCCGCGCGGTCACGGTGATCAGCGGCGCCATGAGCGACGCGATCATCGAGGCGCGCGCCAGCATGCCCGCCGAGGCGCGCCGCGCCGCCGACGAGGCCGAGGTGACGGTGTACAGCACCGAGACGGGCACCAGCGCGCCGGCCGACGACGAGCGCGGCCGCCGCCGCCGCCCCCGCCGCAAGCGCCGCCCGGGCGCGGGCGCCGGTGCCGGCGACGGCCAGGGCGCCGCGGAGTAACCCGCGCCGACCGGCTCGACCGCAGCAGCACACGGGGCCACCGGCGCAATCTCTGCGCTCGTGGCCCCGTTTTTTCAGGCCCGCCCGCGCGGCGGGCCCCGTTCAGCATCCCGACATGAACCGAGGACCGGTACAGTGGCCGACATTTCCGCGAAAGACGTGAAAGAGCTCCGCGACCGCACGGGCGCGGGGATGATGGAGTGCAAGTCCGCCCTGACCGAGGCGGCGGGCGACATGGAGCGCGCGATCGACATCCTGCGCGCGAAGGGCGCGGCCAAGGCCGCCAAGCGCGCCGAGCGCGAGACCAAGGAAGGCTCGATCGGCAGCTACATCCACATGGGCGGCCGCATCGGCGTGATGGTGGAGGTGGGCTGCGAGACCGACTTCGTGGCGCGCAACGACGAGTTCCAGAAGCTGGTGCGCGACATCGCCATGCACATCGCGGCGGCGGCGCCGGTGGCGGTGCGCCGCGAGGACTTCCCGGCCGACCTGGTGGAGCGCGAGCGGGGGATCTTCCGCGAGCAGATGAAGGAGAGCGGGAAGCCCGAGCAGATCTGGGACAAGATCGTGCAGGGCAAGCTGGACAAGTTCTTCGCCGAGGGCGCGCTCCTGGAGCAGCCGTTCGTGAAGAACCCCGACCAGACGGTGGGCCAGCTGGTGATCGAGGCGTCGGCGAAGACGGGCGAGAAGATCGAGGTCCGCCGCTTCGCGCGGTTCGCGCTGGGCGAGCAGTGAGCGCACCGGCCGCCATGCCCACGGCCGCCGCGCCGTCTCGCGGGGGGGAGGGCGCGCTCAGGTACGAGCGCGTCCTGCTCAAGCTCTCGGGCGAGATGCTGGCCGGCGACCAGAAGTTCGGCATCCATCCCCCCGTGGTGGACCGGCTGACCGACGAGATCAAGGAGGTGCACGACATGGGCGTGCGCCTGGGGATCGTGATCGGCGGCGGGAACATCGTGCGGGGCACCCTGGCCTCGCAGCAGGGGATGGACCGGGTGAACGCCGACTACATGGGGATGCTGGCCACGGTGATCAACGCCCTGGCGCTGCAGGACGCCCTCGAGGACGTCGGCCAGCCGACCCGGGTCCA
>DASQLJ010000107.1:0-6493 GCA_035630095.1 Longimicrobium sp. | reverse complement strand
GCGTCGGCGCGGGCGCGGCTGCATCTTTGTCCTTCGGACGCGCGCAACCCGCAACTCACGCCCAGTCAGGCAGATCCCGGCAGATGAACACCCAACGATTCCGCCGCGCCGCGGCGCTGGCGGCACTCGCCCTCACGGCGGCGTGCGGCGGCACCGACGCGCCGGCCCGCACCGCCGGCGGCGCGCAGGGCGACAGCGCCGGCGCCACCCCGCGCGACACGGCGCAGGCCAGCGCGTCGCCGCGGACGCCGGGGAGCAACGCCCAAGGCGACGTGCGCGACAACGCCCCGGCGCAGATCCGCGGGCTGTACGTCAACGCCTACGCCGCGGGGTCCCGCACCCGCCTCCCCGCGCTGCTGAAGATGGCGGACGAGAGCGAGATCAACGCCTTCGTGGTGGACGTGAAGGACGAGAAGGGGATCCGCTACAACACCACCATCGAGCTGGCCAGGCAACTCGCCCAGCCCGGCGAGGTCACCATCCGCGACCTCAAGGCCTTCGTCGACACGCTGCACGCGCACCGGATCTACGCCATCGCCCGCATCGTGGTGTTCAAGGACCCGATCCTGAGCAAGGCGAGGCCCGACTGGAGCGTGAAGGCGCCCGGCGGCGGGCTGTGGCGCGACAAGGCGGGGAACACCTGGGTGAGCACCTGGGACCCCAACGTGTGGAACTACAACATCCAGATCGCCGAAGAGGCCGCGCGCGCCGGGTTCGACGCCATCCAGTTCGACTACGTCCGCTTCGCCGAGCCGTACCGCAGCCTGCCCACGCAGGTGCACCCGCTGGCCAAGGGCGACCGCAGCGACGCCATCGCCGCGTTCCTGAACGAGTCCAAGCGCCGCATCCACCCGCTGGGCGCCATGGTGCAGGCCGACGTGTTCGGGCTGGTGCCCAACGACCCGCGCGACGTGAACATCGGCCAGCAGTGGGAGACGGTCGCCAGCACGGCGGACCACATCAACCCCATGATGTACCCGTCGCACTACCTGCCGGTGCACCTGCCGGGGGTGCCCAAGCCCGACCTGATGCCGTACCAGACGATCTTCAAGAGCGCCGGGATGGCGCGGCTGCGCAACGACCGGCTGCGGGAGGCGGGGGTCACGCCGGCGCGGGTGATCGTGTGGCTGCAGGCGTTCAACGCGCGCTGGCTGGGCCGCAACCACCAGCCCTACGGCCCCCAGCAGCTCCGCGAGCAGAAGCAGGGCACCTACGACGTGGGCTTCGACGACTGGATCCTGTGGAGCCCCGGCTCGCACTACGAGCAGGTGGCCGCCGGCTTCGAGCGCGAGACCGTGTCGCGGAAGAAGGCCACCTACACCCCGCCCGCCGACGTGCTGGCGATGGTGAACCGCTTCGAGCGCGAGGGCGTGACGGCGGCGCGCGAGAAGGCCGTGCGCCAGGCCCGCGGGGTGATCGCCGACCCCGCCGCCGCGCAGGCCGCGCGCCAGGGCCGCCCCGAGCCGGGCACGCCGCCGGCCGCCGTGCAGCCCGGCCGCAACGCCCCCGCCGAAGCTGCTCCCAAGGCCGCCGGCACCACGCCGTAACCGGTTGGACTGGCGAGAGATGGCACGAAGGCCCGCGGATCCGCTCCGCGGGCCTTCGTTCGTCTTCGAATCACTTACGACGGCCGGGTTTGGGCGTGTTGCGCGCCGAGACGCGCAACCGGGCTGCGCGCTGCGTAGGGCACGATACCACTGTGCCCAACGCAGCCGGGCCGGGGCCGACACGGCTGTATCGTGGCGGCCCCGGCCCGGCCCTCCGGGCGCGCATCCCTTCTATGAGCACGAGGGGGATGACGGGAAGGCCCTCCGCAGCCGAAGCCGCGGAGGGCCTTCCTCCTGGATTTCTCCGGGCCGGTCGGCGGGATCAGAACGGCCGGAGGCAGGGCGTCTCCATCTCCATCTCCTCGGGCTGCTGGTTCCGCCAGGCCTCGACCTGCTCGGGCGACCACGCGTGGTAGGCGCCGCCCGACACCGCCGCCGGGAGCTCGATGGCCAGGCCGAGCCGCTCGATCGCCCACTGCTGGAACTTGTAGTGGTACGACATGACCGCCCCGCCGCTCCCGTGCGGCCGGTCCCAGCGCGCCAGGAGCGAGTCGCCGAAGTGGAACTCCGAGACCTCGCCCCGGTGCAGGTGCCGCACGACCGGGTGCAGGAAGGCGGCGCAGTCGGTGTTGGTGGGGTCGGAGGGGCCGAAGAAGGTGGTGCTCGGCTCGCTGAAGTTGTGGAAGCCGAACTCCAGCGTCAGCAGCAGCACGTGCCGGTCGCCGAAGTCGCGCTCCAGCGCCAGCGACAGGGGCATGTCCTCGAGGATCTCGGCCCGGCTCCCGTCGGGCTCCACCAGCACCGCGTCGCAGAGCATCCCGTACATCTGGAAGATCGAGTCGGCCACGCTGAAGCGCTGGTACATCCAGTCGACGAACGCATTCCAGTCGAACGGGTCGAGCACGGCGCGCGGGTACGGGCGCTCCTCGTAGCGCTCCTCCAGGAGGTGGTGGAGCGTGCGGATGTTGTAGCGGAAGCCGTGGATGAAGCCCGACGACGCCTTGTTGTCGTTGCTTCGCATCGCCCCGCCGATGAAGAACAGGTCGGGCACGTTCGCCGACTCCCAGCCGGGCGTGAGGCGAAGGTACTTGCCGTTCTTGTACGTCTCCGGGCGGATGGCCTCGTCGTACAGCTCGTCGCAGGAGTACTTCCACCCGGTGCAGCGGATGATGCAGTCGTACTCGCGCGTGAGCTTGAGCGTCCCCGGCGGGTTGGCGTGCGGGTAGTCGTACTCGTGGCTCGTCTCCAGCGTCCCCCCCGGCAGCTGGCGGATCTCGGTGATCCGCGGCGTCAGCACCGCGTGGAGCGACTTGAGCTGGTACATGTCGAACACGTTGTTGTTGATCGCGCGCACGTCGCCCACGAAGTGCGTGTCCCACGCGAAGCGCACGGGGCGCTTGGCCAGCACGTGCACGGTGGCCGCGGTGCCGGAGAGGTGGTCGGCCGTCTCGAACGCGGAGTTGCCCTGCCCCAGGATCCCCACGCGCTTGTTGCGATACTGCTCGAGGTCGGTGGAGTGGCTCTCGTAGGGCGTCGTCAGCTCGATGCCGGGGATGTCGTCGGGCACGCGCGACGCCACGGTGCCCAGCGCCGAGAGGAGCACGTCGCAGCGGTACTCGTCGCCCTGCGCGGTGCGCACGTGGAAGCGCCCGTCCGCGTCGCGCGAGATGTGCGCGACCGCCTTGCCGTAGGCGATGTTCAGCCCGAAGCGGTCGGCGTAGTCCTGGAAGTAGCGGCAGATGTCGTCGGCGTGCGGGAACAGCTCCTCGGTGTACTCGGTGAACCGCATCTCCGGGTCGTCGGAGAGGAGCGAGTTCCAGTCGTGCCGCAGGTTGAACTGCTCCTCCTCGAAGAAGTTGTGCTTCTTGTTGATGGAGATCAGCTTGCGGTGCCGCGGATGCCGCGCGAAGAACGACCCGGCCGACTCGTTCCGTTCCAGGATCACGTAGTCGCGGCCCTTCTGCTGGAGGAAGTATCCCATCTGCAACCCCCCCGGTCCGGCGCCGAGGATGATGTACCTGTGGTCCATTTCAGAGCTCCTTCGTTGAGTGGGTCGTGCGGGGGGGGGCGGCGGGCCGGATCGGCCCCGGGTGTGTCCGGTCCGGCTCACGACGGCGGGGGAGGCCCTCCGGGTGCGGGGATCCTGGCCTGGAACGCCGTCACGGTGATGGTCTCGTAGAGCGCCGCGTACGGATCGCCCAGCACGAACGCCCATGCATCGCGCTCGGTGCCCGCCTCCACGAACAGGACGACCCGCTGCAGCGACCCGTCGGGCGCCTCCACCACGCCACCGAACGAGATCTCGGGCCTGCGGCTGCCGACGTATTGAAGGTGGCCGGCCCGCAGGGCGGCCCGCGCCGCCTCGCGGTGGGGGTCGACCACGCAGGTGATCATGTAGGTCATCTCGGGCCTCTGCTGGCGAGTGCGGGTCAACCGGCGGCGACGGCCGGGCCGCTCCGGCGGTTACGGGACCGTCGCGTTCGGAAGGTGCTCACGCCGGCGGCAGGCGCCGTTCAGTGCGATGGAGCGCGGTTGGGGCCGCCGAGTGTACGAACGCCGCCGATCCGTCTGGACGTGGGGCCGTGCTGATTCGCCGCGATTCCTTTGAGGCCGCGAGGCATGTCGAACGCAACGCAGCGTCGCGTGTGGGACCGCCGGGGTGTCACGCCGCAGGGGTCGCGAACGCGAGGCCCCTCTGGTTCTCTCCCTGGTCCTGGTCCCGGTCCGGCTACCCGCGCATGCGATAAATGTAGTCAAAGACACGGATAATTTGCAAGCGGTACGGATGTGGGGCGCGTTTCCGCCCTGTGCGAGGAGACGGACCGCCCGGCTAAATGTCCGGAGGATCGTCACTTGTATTTAGTCGTGAAGAGAATGGTATTTAACAAATGGCTGAACGGGATTGGTAGACGTCAACAGGATTTGGGCAGGCTCATCGTGCGAGGGGGTCTGCAGGACACACCCGGTCCGCGCCGTTTATCACGCGCCGGCGGAGTGCGACCACGCGTGGGTCCCGGCGTGACGCGAGGTGCTGGTCGACCCGACGAGCTTGCGTCCGGCGACATGGAGCCCACGAACGCCGTTCCGCGAGCGGCGGTTTGCGTGAGGGATTCGCGCCCGGAGGGCCGAGACGCCGGCGCGCCCGCGTCGGCGCCGCGGGGGCGAGCGGGGCCATGGCGCGACGGCGGCTCGGCGCCGTTGGCAACGGCGGTATCGTTGCCTACGGCGCGCGAAGCCCGGCCCGGAGCGCAGCGGAGGGACACGCCCGCACCCGGCTCTTCCGTTCCGGCCCGGGCAACCGGCTTTTCGGACTCCGTATGACCCCGCCACGCCCAGCCCAGCCGGACGAAGCGTTCCGTCACGCCGCCGGGGGCGGGCGATCGGGCGGGTAGAGGATCGACTCGACGATGCGCTCTTCCTGCAGGCGGAACTCCACGGCGCCGCGCCCCACCGGCTCCACGGCGCCGTCGGGATGGTGGACGATCCCGCCGCCGGTGAGCACCCCGATGCCCAGGCTGCCGGGGAGCGAGCGCGCGACGAGCTGCCGGAGGCGCTTCCATCCCCCGGCCTCGTCGTGCGCGTCGACCGAATACGGGACGATCCCCAGGGCGCCGACCAGCTCGCCCTCCGCGGGGTCGTCGCCGAGCCAGCCCATGGCGCCCAGGTGCACCGCCCCGGCCGAGACGCCGACCAGCACCGCGCCCTCCCGGTGCCGCTCGTCGAGGTCGTCGTCCATCCCCGTGGCGCGCAGCACGCGCAGCCCGGCGCCCACGTCGCCGCCGGCCAGCACGATGATGTCGGCGGAGCGGAGGTACGCGCGGTCGGCGGCGGCGTAGCCGGAGAGGATCATCCGCCGGTCGCGCACGCCGATCACGTCCATGGCGCCCTCGAAGATCGAGAAGTACTCGGGCTGGTCGCCGTTGGCGGCGCCCACGTACGCCGCGCGCGGCTCGGGGCTCGCGACGGCGTCCACGGCAGGCGCCAGCAGCGGCCGCCCCAGGTGCGACGAGAAGAGGAGCTGGCTGTCGGCGAGCAGGTAGACGGGCGCGCCGGAGAACGGGAGGGCGAGATCCGGATCCATCGACATCCGCGTGGCCTTCTTCGCTCGGGTGAGTATCCCGGAGCTGGTCCGGGTGCAGGCGACAATTGAGCCCGGCGGCCGGCCGCCGGCAAACGGTCGTGTGTCACCGCGCGCATCCACCGAGCGCCCTGGTCGCCGCCGGTGTCGGCGCGTGACACCGGCGGGGGCCGCGCGAGGGTCTCGGTGCGCGCGGGAGCTTGCCCGCCGCTTCGGGGCGATGTGGAACGGTTCCCTCGCGAAACCTTTACGACCTCCGTACACGCCGCGAACCACGGCGCGGGCCACGACGGCGATCGTTCATCCGGGCCGGCGTTCCGGCTCTCCCGCCGCGCGCCCCCGCGCGATCGTCCCCGAAGTGGATCTCCATGTCGACCCGCATCCTCGTTCCAGCGCCTCCGCCCATCGCCGCCGATCCAGCCCCACCGGCGCGGCGGACGCGAATCGACAGCGTGGACCTGCTCCGCGGCGCCGTGATGGTGCTGATGCTGCTGGACCACACGCGCGAGTTCGTGCACCGCGACGGGCTCCTCTTCGACCCGGCCGACCTGTCGCGCACCACGGTGGCGCTCTTCATCACCCGCTGGGTGACGCACTTCTGCGCGCCGGCGTTCGTGTTCCTGGCGGGGACGGGGGCGGCGCTGCAGCTCGCGCGCGGGAAGCCGAAGGGCGACCTGTCGCGGTTCCTGCTCACCCGCGGCGCGTGGCTGGTGTTCCTGGAGTTCACCCTGGTGCGCCTGGGGGTCGTGTTCGACCTGGACTACCGGGCGTTTCCCGGGATGCTGCAGGTGATCTGGGCGATCGGGGTGTCGATGATGGTGCTGGCCGCGCTCGTCCACCTCCGCACGCGCTGGGTCGCGGCGATCGG
>DASQLJ010000106.1:0-7079 GCA_035630095.1 Longimicrobium sp. | reverse complement strand
CGCCGCGAGCGCCTCGACGAGGTGCGGGCTCACGCCGATGGGGATCCCGGTGATCGGGAAGTTCTCCATCGCCCGGAGGGTGTGGACGCCCCAGAACGCCTCGGCCGGCACCTCCCGCTCGCCGATGAGGTCGTGCTCGGTGCGCAGCTCGCCCGACACGTACCCCAGCCCCCGGTTGGACAGGCGCGCGTTGGCGTAGCGCAGCCGCGAGGAGATGAGCTGCGCCGCGGCCATGGCCAGCTTGCCGAAGAGCCGCGTGTCGGTCTCGGCGATGCCGCGCAGCCCGCCGCGCGGGATCTCGAGCACCTCCGCCTCCTCGCGCACCACGCCGCTGGTGGAGTGCGGGTACTCGTCCAGCAGGCTCCCCTCGCCGAAGCTTTCGCCCGGCCCCAGCACGTGCAGCACCTGCGGCAGCCCCTGGAACCCCTTGATGATGTCGATGCGCCCGCTCACCACGGTGCCGAACGCGCGGCGCGGCTGGCTCTCGCGGAAGGCGTAGCTGCCGCGCGCGTACGTCTTTCGCTCCGCCAGCCCGGCCAGGGTGCGCACCTCGTCGTCGTCGAGCGACACCAGGATCGGGAGGGCGCGCAGCGCCAGGAACACCGAATCGTCCGCCATGGCAGCAAAAGCGCCCGCGGGCGCGCTGGAGTTCAGGGGTGTGGAAGGGCGCCAACGTAGCCGCGCCGCGCGCGGGCGACAAGGTGCGCGGTCCGCGCGGAAGTGCGGGCGTGGAACGGAGATTGCCGCCCGGTGCCCCTCCCGTCGGACACCAGGGAGAGCCCGCACCGCGCGGGCGGCGGACTCGAAACGAAGGAGGGCTGGATGGGACTCTTCGACCGGAACGACTACGGCCGCGACTACCACGGCGGCGGGCGTTCGCTGGGCGACCGCGTGCGCGGCGCCTGGAACCGCTTCGAGAGCCGGCTGGGCGGCGGCCCGCGCCACGGCGGCTACGACCGCGACGTGCGCTACACCGCCGGCGGGGGCGGCGACCGGGGCGGGTACGCGCAGCACGGCGGCTACGACGCGGCCGACTTCGCGTACCGCGGGCTGGACGGCGCGTGGAGCACCGCCCGCAACCGAGGCGCGCACGACAGCCAGTGGGACTGGCGCGCCGCCGCCGGCAGCCGCTACGACCAGGACATGGGCCCGCGCCCGGGCCACCAACCAGGCCAGCAAGGCCGGCAGCCGCGGTACGACGCCGGCTACCGCGCGCACGGCGGCACCGGCTACAGCCGCGACTACGGCGCGCGCGGCGGCTACGACCGCGACCTGGGCGACCGCATGCGCACCGATGCCGGCGACCCCTTCGGCGACCGCCAGAGCCGCACGCCCTTCCGGGTGATGCGCGGCGGGTTCGACACCGAGCAGACCGACCGCGGCAACGGGTACCGCGGCGACCAGTTCAACCGCCTGGGCCGCGACCCCAACGACGTGCACAACCGCGGCTGGGGCCACGGCATCGGCGACGACCCCGTGTACCGCCCGGAAGACTTCCAGGGCCGCGACCGCGGCCGGGGCCGACGCGGCCCGTTCTGACCCCGCGTCCCGTGCGCCGCGACGACGTGGACGGTAGATGACGAAAGGCTGCGCCGCGCGGCGGGGCCTTTCTCGTTCTACCCACTCTGTCCGTTCCCTCCGTTGACTCCGCTGACTCCGTGTGAAACAGGCTGAGCTTGGGTTTCACACGGAGTCAGCGGAGTTAGCGGAGTGCACGGAGCGGACGCCGCCGCGTCGCCTCTACTTCCCCATGCGCCGCTTGAGCTCTTCCAGGCGCGCGTCCACGTCGTCGGCGGACGGGCGGCGGGGGGCGGCGGACGGGGGGTCGAGGTCGCGGAGGGCGTCGCCGTACGCGGCGTCGTCCTCCATCTGCCGCGAGATGCGGTCGAAGTCGTCGCCCAGCGGCCCGCCGGCGGCCTGGTCGATGCGCGAGCGGGCGCCCTGGCGCCGCAGCTCGCCCAGCAGGGCGAAGCGGTTGGCCTCGGCTTCCTTGTACTTGGCCATCATCTCGCGGCTCTCGTCCTGCCGCAGCTCCCACTCGGCCTTGGCGGCGCGCACCTTCTCCTCCAGCACGGCCACGCGGCGGCGGTGCTTCTCGGCGAACTCCTCGGCCACGGCCACCGTCTCGGCGTCGCCGATGCGCTGGGCCATGGCGCCGCGGCGCAGGGTGTCGTCCAGCCGCTTGCGCTCGCGCTCCAGGTCCACCACGGCGGCCTGGTAGTTCTGCTCCAGCAGCGGCACCTGGGCGCGCACGTCCACCATCTCGCGGCGCATGGCGCCCAGCAGGCCGGCCACCTGGTCTTCGGGCTCGCGCCGCCCGACCTCGCTGATGAACGAGTCCCAGGCCTGCGAGAACATCTTCCTGACGTCGTCGAGCATCGGCGCGTTGCGGTTGGGGCGATGGGACCGTCGATACGCCAAAGCTGAGCGCGAGGCGCGCCGGGGGCAAGGCGTTCGATCGGAACCGCGCGGGATCCGCCGCCACCCCGCGCGCATCCTTACATCGCCCGCCTCACGCGGTTCCGATCCGGGGAGGCCGCACATCGCGGGCACCCCGGCCACCAGATGACGCCGGATCCCGCCGCACCCGGCATTCGGCACCCGGCGCGCCGCACGCCCGCCCCGGTCCGATCCTTGCTCCTGCCGGGCCCAAACGGCTTACCGGACGGGGGAATGACGACCACGCAGAAGACCGAGACAGAGCCGGCCGCCTTCCGGCTGCCCAGCATGCGGAACCTCTCCAAGGAGGAGAGGAAGTCCGTCACCCACGGCGAGTTCTGGATCCCCGAGGCCGAGCGCGAGATCTACAAGCGCGCGCTCGCGGCGCTCAACGCCGCCGGCGTGCCCTACGTGGTGGCCGGCGCCTACGCCATCTACGAGCACACCGGCATCTACCGGCAGACCAAGGACCTGGACCTGTTCTGCGAGCCGGCCGTGGTGGTGCGCGCCATGGAGGTGCTCAAGGCCGCCGGCTTCCGCACCCGGCTGGAGCAGAGCCACTGGCTGGCCAAGGCGCTCGACGACCCGTACTTCATCGACATCATCTACGGGATGGGCAACAGCCTGGCGCTGATCGACGAGGACTGGTACCGCCACAGCAAGCCGGCCATCCTCGCCGCGACGCCGGTGCGCGTGGCGCCGCCCGAGGAGCTGATCTGGCACCGGCTGTTCATCGGCGAGCGCCACCGGCAGGACATGGCCGACATCGCGCACCTGCTGCTGACCATGGGCCACGTGATGGACTGGAACCGGCTGCTGGCCAAGACCGGCGAGCACTGGCCCCTGCTGCTGGCCCAGATCCAGACCTTCCGCTACGTGTATCCCGGCTACCACGCCCAGGTGCCGCGGTGGGTGCTGAAGGAGCTGCTCGACCGCGCCCAGCGCGACGCCCTGGTCGACGCCGAGGGCGACCGCGAGCACGACACCACGCGCGGCACCCTGATCTCGCGCTTCTCGTTCGCCATCGACGTGAACGAGTGGGGGTTCCGCGACCTGCGCCACGAGTACACGGCGCGGATGAAGAAGCACCCGGCGATCCTGGCCCTCTCCGCCAGCCCCGTGTGTGACTCGGTGGCCTCGCACGAGCGCGAGGAGGGCGAGGCCGCGGCGCAGGCGGACGAGGCCGAAGCGGAGGACGAAGACGGATGACGGAACGGGGCGGACCGGCCGACGCGGCCGCGGCGAAGCAGGGGGGGCGGCGCAAGGAAGACCGGCTCCGCGCCGGGATCGTGCGCGTGGCGGCGGTGGGCGACTTCCACTGCGGCGAGGAGGACGTGGGCCGCTACCGCGAGGCGTTCGCGCGGGTGAACGACGACGCCGACGTGCTGCTGCTGGCGGGCGACCTGACCCGCCGCGGCACCCCGGCCGAGTTCCGCGTGGTCGCCGGCGAGCTCGCCGACGTGCGCATCCCGATCCTCACCGTGCTGGGCAACCACGACCACGAGAGCCACGAGGCCGAGGCGGGGATGGCCATCCTGCGCGAGCGCGGGGTGCACCTGCTGGACGGCGAGCCCTTCGAGCTGACGCCGCAGGTGGGGTTCGCGGGGGTGAAGGGGTTCATCGGCGGGTTCGGGCGCTGGACGCTCACCGCCTTCGGCGAGGCCGAGACCAAGCAGATCGTGGGGACCACGCTGGACGAGGTGCAGCGGCTGGAGTTCGCGCTGCGGCGCCTGTCCACGCCGATCCGCGTGGTGCTGCTGCACTACTCGCCGATCGCCGACACGGTGATGGGCGAGCCCGAGCAGATCTTCGCGTTCCTGGGCAACGACCGCCTGGTGGAGCCGGTGGACCGCTTCAAGGCCGCGGCGGTGTTCCACGGCCACGCGCACCACGGCACCTTCAGCGGCACCACCCCCGGCGGCGTGCCGGTGTTCAACGTGTCGCACGTGCTGCTGAAGGCCACCGGCAACGGCGAGATGTACTTCCTCTACGACATCCCCGTCCCCACCGACGCCGAGATGGCGAACGCGGCCGAAGCCACCCCGATGGGCGCCGGCGCCGGCGCGGACGGTTGATCCGCAGCGGGGCACGGAGATTTTGCCAAGGCGCGGACATCGGGCAGGGCGCGGAGATCCGGCCGAGGCACGAAGATTCGGCCGAGGCACGGAGGTTCGGCCGCAGCGCGGAGATTCACCCAGGGCGCGGAGATTCACCCAAGCGCGGAGATCCGTCCAAGGCGGCTGAAGCCGCAGCTAATACTTGCGGCTTCAGCCGCCTTTCGCGAGACCGCCCTTCACGACGCGGCCTTTCTCCACGATGACCGCCCTTCGCGACGACCGCCCTCGCGAACAACGGCTTCCCTCCCCTGCCCTACCCCCACTTCTCCAAAAACCGCATCAGCGCTGCCTCTTCGGGATGGAAGCGGGCGGGGCCGGCGTCGTCGGGGCGGGGGGTCTCGCGCATCAGGGGGGCGATGGTCTTGCCCTGCATGTAGCGCTCGAACACGGCGGGGTGGATGTAGGCCGAGCGGCAGACGGAGGGCGTGTTGCCGAGCTCGGCCGAGACCAGCTTGCACACCAGCAGGACGTTCTTCTTCGCCTCGCTCTCGCTCTTCGCGGGGCCCAGGTCGGCCAGGATGGTGGCGGCGCGCACGGTGCCGCCCCAGGTGCGGATGTCCTTGCTGGTGTAGCGCTCGCCCACGACCTCGCGCAGGTAGCCGTTCACGTCCTCCGCCGTCACCGGGCGCACCTTTCCCTCGTCGTCCACGTACTTGAACAGCCGCGGGCCGGGGAGCTCGATCACCTCCAGGATCACCTCCACCAGCGGCGTGTCGGCCACCACGCGGCGGTTGTCGATCGACTTCTTCCCCACGTAGCGAAAGTGCAGGTCGGTGCCGTCGATGCGCAGGTTCTTCTTGCGCAGCGTGGCGATGCCGAAGGTCTTGTTCTGCACCGCGTACTTCTCGCTCCCCACGCGGAAGAAGCCGCGCTGCATCAGCCGTACGATCAGCGCCAGCACGCGGTCGCGGCCAACGCCGGGCTGCTTCAGGTGCTGCTCGGTGGTCTCGCGCAGCCGCGGCAGGTCGTGCGCGTACTGCAGCACGCGGCGGTACTTGCGGCGCGCGCCCTTCGCCACGGCGTCGGCGTGGTAGCGGTACTGCTTGCGGCCGGCGGCGTCGAAGCCCCACGCCTGCACCTTGGCGCCCGGCTCGGCGGCGATGTGCACGTCGGTCCACGCGGGGGGGATGGCGAGCTTGCGGATGCGTTCGAGGGCGGCGGGGGCGCGCAGCGGCTTGCCGTCCGCGCGCAGGTAGGTGAACCCGTGCTCCGGGTCACCCTTCCGCCTCCACCATCGCTCCGCCACCGCCGTCTTCTTCTTCGCCATGCGCACGCATCATTACAAGTCGCGTTCCCGCCAGCGATTTCCCGAAACGAAATCCGTGGGCGAACTCACTTTAGCTTCGATGAGATCCGTGCTCGCGAAGGCCGCAAGGGTTTCACGCAGAGTCAGCAGAGTCAGCAGAAACGGAAACAGAAACAGCAGAGTTGGCAGACAACGATGAAGTTCTCTGCTAACTCTGCTGACTCTGCGTGAAACCGCCGTAGAAGGTCTTGATCGACAGACCCGTGTATGACGAGGCCTTCAGCGCGCGCGGCGGAGGGTGACGTCGCCGCTCACGGTGGTGACGCTCAGCGCGGGGCCGCCGCGCCCGAGCTGCCCGCGCATGTCGTGGCCGATGCGGACGTGCCTCCGCGGCCGGTCGTCGTCATCGTCGTCGTCGCGCCCGCGGCGGGCGTCGCGGCCGCCGCGCCCGCCCACGATCAGCGGGAAGTCGCTGTCGATCTCCCCCGAAAGCGTGCGGGCGTGGAAGTCGGCGTCGATGCCGGCGGGGAGCTGCAGCGTCACGTTGCCGCTGACCGAGCGGAACTCCAGCCCCTCGCTGGGGATGCGGCCCAGCGCGGCGAAGACGTTGCCGCTCACCGAGCTCGCCTGCACCTCGCCGCTGCTGGCCACGTGCACGTCGCCGCTCACGCTGCGCGCGTCCACCGGGCCGCGCAGGCCGCGGATCTCCACGTCGCCGCTCACGTTGCGGGCGGCGAGCTTCACCCCCGCCGGCACGCGCACCACGAAGTCGACCGAGGCGTCGTCGTTGTCCACGTTCATCCCGCGCGCGTCGCAGGCGTCACGCGGCCGCCCGCGGTCGTCGTCATCGTCGTCGCGGTTCCAGCGGCGGTTGCCGCTGGAGGGGTACACGGCGCAGATCACCACGCCCCGCTCGCGGCGCACCATCTCCACCCGCACGCTGCCCCTGCGGCCGCCGCGCGGGTGCGCGGTGACGGTGACCTCGCTCCCGCTGGTGGCCTCCGCGCGGATGTCGCCCTTCACGTTGTTGATCTGGATCTGCTGGCCGGGGGCGATGCGGCCGCTCCAGCGGAAGTCCTGCTGCGCGGCCGCGGGCACCGCCATCGCGGCGGCCGTCGCCAGCGCCAGCGCCAGGCTCGTCATGCGGGTCATGGGAGGACCTTTGTCGGTTCGATCGGGGGGAGAGGGTGACGACGCGTGGACGCCGCACTTTGGTGGCACGCGGATAGGATGCGCGGATCACCCCCAGCGTTTGAATCACTCGGCGAAGGATATCA
>DASQLJ010000105.1:0-4859 GCA_035630095.1 Longimicrobium sp. | reverse complement strand
CGTTTCATTGCCACGGTGGAAGCCCGTGGTCCTGATTCGTTGTTCAGTGGACGGAACTCCGGCCAGCGCGTAAGCAGAATCGTGTGTGCCGAGGCCGGGCAAAGCCGTGGTGGCCAGCAAGCCCGCGGGACGGCGAGTGTGAGAAACAGCCACATCAACGCAACCGTGCGCCACCGCACGGGCGGCTCGGCTTCGGCGCTTCGTCAGGCAGCGGGTGCCGCGCTGGCGCCCGACGCTGGGGGCCGTTCGTGGAGGAGCATCCACGACGTGCCGAAGCGATCCCGGAGCATCGCAAAGCGAGACGCGAAGAAGGTTTCCTCCATCTTCATGAAGATCTGCCCACCCTCGGAGAGCAAGGCGTAGACGCGCTCTGCGTCCGCCGTGCTGTCCAATCCGAGCGTGAGATACGCGCTGCGCATGGGCTCTGCCCCCGGGATGTCGGCACCCATCAGGACGGTGGCGCCAAGCTCGATCCTGGCGTGGAGGACCTTGTTCGTCCACTCTGCGGGTAGAGCCGGGTTCTGTGCCTCTGCATGCCTGCTGACGCCGGTAATGCGGCCGCCGAGGTGCTGCGCGTAGAAGCGGAACGCTTCCTCGCAGTGCCCGGGATAGTTGACGTAGACGTCGAGGCGCACGCGGGTATCGTGGGTTCGAGTGGGTCTGGCGACCGGGCTCCAGCGGTTCTGAGCTCATCCAGAACCTGGGGCAAGAGTTTAGTTCGACGCCGGCGGGTGACGCCCCATGTCTCCTGCTCCTGGAGCCACCGAGCTGGTTGTTCGCCTCAAATCCAGACAATACTCATCCACCCGAGCGTCAAGCGACGGCAAATCGCTGCTCCTCGTGGGCGCCGGCCTGCCACAGCTCGCCGGGTTCGCGGGAGGAGCCAAGTCGTATGCCGAGCGCCTCTTCCGGTTCCCGGAGATCGGCCCGCTCTCACCCGCCGCGGCGGCGGCGGCGATCCGAGCGCCGGTGGAGCGCGAGGGCGTCCGGATCGACGCCGAGGCGCTCGAGCGGGTGGTGCAGGAGACGAAAGGATACCCGTACTTCCTGCAGGAGTGGGGGTATCACGCATGGAACGTGGCCGCCGCATCACCGATCACCGCCGCGGACGTGGAGAAGGCAACCGAAACGGTGCTGGCACACCTCGACCAGGACTTCTTCAAGGTACGCTTCGACCGGTTGACGCAACGCGAACGGGATTACCTCCGCGCAATGGCGGAGCTTGGCCCCGGGGCTCACCGTTCGGGGAAGATCGCTGGGTTGCTCGGCTTGAGCGTGAACGCCGCGGGGTCGCTCCGTGACGGGCTCATCAAGAAGGGGATGATCTACAGCAGGCATTACGGTTCGGCCGACTTCACCGTGCCGATGTTCGACGACTTCATGCGGCGCTCCATGCCCGATTGGATTCCCCAGTCACCGGCGCCGAACCGGACGAAGAAGGCTCGTTGAGCTGGATTCATGCGTGGACCCACATGGCACGCGAGCAGCAGGCCTTCCGGGCGTGACATGGAGTGTCGCCGGTTCGCTTGAATTTACCGGTACTCCAGTGTTATCGGCAGTTCAGGTGAGTTTCCTCCGGCATGACGTAAACTCGCCAGAAATCCAGAGAGCCCGAGGGGATGACGCGGCGCGGTCGACGCGCGAACGTGTTGCCTCGCCACAACGGTGGTTCTCCATGGTTCTCCCGAGTTTCGCGCACATCGAGGTAAACTCCCGATAACCAACCATCACCCTCGCGGATGGCGGGTGCCGGTCTGTGGCGCTTGGCGGCCTTCCCCCGCCACTGGAGCGGAGCCGTCTGTCGACGCGGCCGACGCGGCCTCGATCAGGGAACCGCGGGTCCACGCCGCGCGCGTGCGCACGAACCCTGCGGCGTGTATACTTACGGCATCCGTCACACCCGCCGAATGGCGCAGCACAGGGACCACGCACATGAGCATCGCCGAGATCTTCGAGTCGCTGGAGTACGGGCCCGCGCCCGAGAGCGCATCACCCGTCACGCGCTGGCTCGACGAGCACGACCGCACCACGCGGCTGTACGTGGGCGGCGAGTGGCGCGACCCCGCCGGCGGCGAGTATTTCGACTCCACCAACCCCGCCACCGCCAAGCCGCTCGCCCGCATCAGCCAGGCCGGCCGCGAAGACGTGGACGCCGCGGTCGCCGCGGCGGGCGCGGCGCTCCCCGCGTGGCAGGCGCTGGGCGGGCACGGGCGCGCGCGCTACCTGTACGCCCTCGCGCGGCAGGTGCAGAAGCACTCGCGCCTCTTCGCCGTGCTCGAATCGATGGACAACGGCAAGCCGATCCGCGAGTCGCGCGACATCGACATCCCGCTGGTGGCCCGGCACTTCTACCACCACGCGGGCTGGTCGCAGCTCATGGAGACCGACGCCGAGCTGCGCGACGCGGCGCCGGTGGGGGTGATCGGCCAGATCATCCCGTGGAACTTCCCGCTGCTGATGCTGTCGTGGAAGATCGCCCCCGCGCTGGCGATGGGGAACACGGTGGTGCTCAAGCCGGCCGAGTTCACCTCGCTCACCGCCATCCTCTTCGCCGAGGTGTGCGACGAGATCGGGCTGCCGCCGGGCGTCGTCAACCTGATCACCGGCGACGGGCGCACCGGCGCGCTGATGGTGGAGCACCCCGACGTCGACAAGATCGCCTTCACCGGCAGCACCGAGGTGGGGCGCATCATCCGCGTTGCGACCGCGGGGAGCGGGAAGAAGCTGTCGCTGGAGCTGGGCGGCAAGAGCCCGTTCCTGGTGTTCGAGGACGCCGACCTGGACAGCGTGGTGGAGGGCGTGGTCGACGCCATCTGGTTCAACCAGGGGCAGGTGTGCTGCGCGGGGAGCCGCATCCTGGCGCAGGAGGGGATCTCCGGGCGGCTCACCGAGAAGCTGCGCGCGCGCATGGAAACGCTGCGCGTGGGCGACCCCCTCGACAAGTCGGTGGACATCGGCGCCATCGTGGCCCCGGTGCAGCTGCAGAAGATCCAGGAGCTGGTGCAGCAGGGAGTGGACGAGGGCGCTACGATGTGGCAGCCGAGCTGGAGCTGCCCGCAGGAGGGGTGCTTCTTCCCGCCCACGCTGTTCACCGACGTCTCGCCCTCCTCCACCATCGCGCAGGTGGAGATCTTCGGCCCCGTCGTGGTGGCGATGACCTTCCGCACGCCGGCGGAGGCGGTGGAGCTGGCCAACAACACGCAGTACGGCCTGGCCAGCAGCGTGTGGACCGAGAACATCAACCTGGCGCTCGACATCGCCCCGAAGATCAAGGCGGGGACGGTGTGGGTGAACTGCACCAACGTCTTCGACGCCGCCAGCGGCTTCGGCGGGTACCGCGAGAGCGGCTACGGACGCGAGGGCGGCCGCGAGGGGCTGTGGGAGTACGTGAAGCCGCGCTGGGCCGCCGAGGCCAGGAAGGACGCGGCGAAGAAGGAGAAGACGAAGGCGCCCAAGGGCGACGACGCGCGCCCCAAGCTGGGCGGCCTGCCGCCGATCGACCGCACGGCGAAGATGTACATCGGCGGCAAGCAGGCGCGCCCCGACGGCGGCAACTCGCTGGCCGTGCACGGCGCGGGCGGCCGGCTGATCGGCGAGGTGGGGCTGGGGAACCGCAAGGACGTGCGCAACGCGGTGGAAGCCGCGCACAAGGCCGCCGGGTGGGCGAAGCAGACGGGGCACAACCGCGCGCAGATCCTCTTCTACCTGGCCGAGAACCTGGCCGCGCGGACCGACGAGTTCACCCGCCGCGTCGCCGCCCTCACCGGCGACGAGGCCGGCGCGGCGCGCGAGGTGGAGGCGACCATCCGCCGCCTGTACACCTACGCCGCCTGGGCCGACAAGTGGGACGGCGACGTGCACCACACGCCGCACCGCATGGTGACGCTCGCGATGAAGGAGGCCATCGGCGTCGTCGCCGTCGCCTGCCCCGACGAGGCGCCGCTGCTGGGCTTCGTCTCCCTGGTGGCGCCACTGATCGCCATGGGGAACACGGTGGTGGCGATCCCGTCGGAGCGCTGGCCGCTCGCCGCGACCGACTTCTACCAGGTGCTCGACACCAGCGACGTTCCCGGCGGCGTGGTCAACATCGTCACCGGCAAGCGAGAGGAGCTGGCGCAGACGCTGGCCGCGCACGACGACGTGGACAGCATGTGGTACTTCGGCGGGGCGGAGGGGAGCGAGATGGTGGAGCGGCTGAGCGCCGGCAACATGAAGCGCACCTGGGTGGACTACGGGCGCCCGCGCGACTGGCTGAGCCCCGAGCAGGGCGAGGGCGCCGAGTTCCTGCGCGAAGGCACGCACGTCAAGAACATCTGGGTCCCCTACGGCGAGTGAGCCGTCAGGCTGACGGATGACGCGAGAGCGGCCGGAGCGTGGATGCGCTCCGGCCGCTCTCTTTCGCCTCCCGCGGTCCCTCAGGCCGGCACGGGGGCGGGGGAGATGGTGCCCGTCTGGACGAGCCCCGCCGCCTTGGCGCGCGCGTCGAAGTGCGTCTGCACGCGCTTGAGGAAGAAGTCCCACGGGAAGTTGGGGCCCGGGTCGGTGTGGTCGCTCTTCTTGAACACGGCGCTCACCTGCGCGTGGCTCACGATCCCCTTCTGGCTCTTGTCGGCGAGCTGCTGGTTGGTGAGCTGGCGCACGGGGATGCCGTACTTGAGGCAGTACTGCGCGGTGGCGTTGGCGCCGCGGTCCAGCAGCAGCACGCCGTACGGGTCCAGCCACTGCTCGCGCGTCTGCTTGGCGAAGCCGGTCAGCTCGATCTGGATCCCGTCGTTGTTGGCGCCGGGCGCGGCGAAGGCCACGTTGTTGTCCAGCACGCACTGCACGATGCTGTCGCTGTCCACGCAGATGTGCGCCGA
>DASQLJ010000104.1:0-21946 GCA_035630095.1 Longimicrobium sp. | reverse complement strand
TTGCTTCCACGGCATTTCTCTCCTTTTGCCCAGGTGAGATCACTTCTGCCGTGTCAATCATCCTCCCGGTCTGCCGTGTCAACAATCTACCCGGTCTGGACCGTCTCGGCCCTGCGGGCGCGAATCCCTCACGCAAACCGCTGACGGAACGGAGTTCGCGCGATCCCGTATGATTTCCCGCGTCGGCTGGCGCGCGGAGACTCGCCATCCATGAACGCCGAAAGGCCCCGCCACCCGTCGAGGTTGCGGGGCCATCCGATGCAGCGCACGCCCGTCGTCCGTCCGCATGACAAAGCATGGGGCGGCGATGGCTCTGCTGGGACATCGGTGGTGCAGCAATCCCCCATGCTGCCTCAAGAAGTATGGCGTCTCGACTGGGCCGCCGACCCTGACGAGGCAAGGCACGCGGGATGCCGTGTCTGGACCTCGTCAGGCTCGACAGCCGCGTGGCGATCGGCCCGCGTGGCCGCGCCTCGGCGTGGACAGCCGGTTTCGTTCGAATCCATCCCATCCCACGTCCCGTCATGCTCCGTCTTGCTCCCCGACAGCGCGCCGATGCACCGATGGCGCACTCTGCGGTAGCCGGCCGTTCCCGTCGCAACACCACCGGAGCCGTCGTCGGTCCCGTCGCGCACGACGTGCTGCGCCGCTCCGGGCAGCCGCTGGACGGCCCCACGCGGGGGATGATGGAAGCGCGCTTCGGCTACGATTTCAGCCGCGTCCGCATCCACAGCGACCGCGAAGCCGCGCGCGCGGCCGACTCGCTCGGCGCGCGGGCCTACACCGCGGGACGGGACATCGTCTTCGGCCGCAACCAGTATGCGCCGGGATCGCGCGAGGGGACGACGCTGCTGGCGCACGAGCTGACGCACGTCGTCCAGCACGACCGTTCGCCGATCGATACGGGAGCGGTGGAGCCGGTCGGCTCGCCGGCGGAGCGGGAGGCGCACGCGGTCGCCGCCGCGGTGGCGGGCGGGGACGGCCCCGTCCGCGTGACCGCCGCGTCGCGTGGGATCAATCGCGACGTGGGATGGGCGGGGAGAGGCCCGATCCCCGATCCCTACGGCGTGGGATACAACACGATCCTCACCAGTGCCGGCGCCGGGGCGGAGCCGGCCGTCCGTGATCTCGCCTCGCTGGAGAAGGCGGACCTGACGCCCGACGTGGCGGTGTTCTGGGCCCTCCCCGCCCCGCGGGCGCAGGCCGTGCTGGCGCTCGAGCCCCACGCGAAGGGCACCACGTGCGCGTCGTGGTTCCCCACGCTGCACACGCTGCCGAGCGGGCCGATGGCGCTCGCCGATCCGTACGATCCGATCGGCGCCCCACGGCCGGTGAAGGCGCACTTCGTCCAGGGGCGCACGAACCGGAAGGCGCTGGTCCTGGGCGGCGTCCACAACAAGTCCGAGCCCCAGGGCTCCGTCGTCGTCAACCGGCTGCTGCAGATCCTCGCCACCCGCAAGACGCCGCCGTTCTTCAGCGTCGCGCTCGTCCCCGATCTCTTCGATCCCAGCCGGTACGGCACCAACCCGCGCTGGATCAAGGGCGGGATGGGGCAGGACACGAAGGGGCAGCTGGAGAAGAAGCGCGAGGTCGAGCCCAACCGGAACTTCCCCCTTCCCGGGGAGGACCTGGGCGCCGCCCGCGCGCGGGGCGCGGGGAGCAAGACCGCGCCGGAGCTCGTCTTCAACGACCCGGCGTCCGCCAGCCCCCGCGCCGCGCAGGACAAGAAGGGCGCCGGCGCGGGCACCAGCATCCGCATGCTCCCGGAGACGCGGGCGCTGATCGCGCTGGTGGAGCACTTCCAGCCCGAGCGGATCGCGAGCGTGCACGCCCACAGCCTCAAGAGCATCCCCGGCGACGCCCCCGGCATCTTCGTCGATCCGCGCGGCGTGGACCCGGTGACCGGCGCCGTCACCAACCAGGGGCAGGCGGACGAGGACGATCGCCTCGCGGCGGCGATGGTGAAGCAGGGACGGAGCCGGTTCGCGCCGGGGAGCCGCAAGCCGAGCGAAGATCCGTTCGTCGGCAACGCCGCGGGGCTTCCGACGTCCACCGTGCGCTACACCTCGGGGGCCCACGCGGAAGGGAACTCGCTCGGGACCTGGGCCCCGGTGCCGGTGGCCTCGGGCGCGGGCGCACGCCCGGGAATCACCACCATGACCATCGAGGTGCCGCAGTGGGGCGCCGACACGGCCGGAACCCCGCTCGACCGCGTCGAGACGCTCCACAGCGAGCTGCTCGCCGAGATCTTCCTCGAAGATCCCAACGTCGTCACGCCGGCGACCGGCCCCACGAAGCCGTGAGATCGGGGCCGGATCGCCCTGTGAGCCGGCACGAAAACGGCCCTGCCACCTTCGCCTGTGGCGGGGCCGTTGTTCGTCGCGGCAACAAAGAAGTCGGGCAGGACTTGCAACGGGGCCGGGCATCCCGGTGTCCAACCGGGTTGGCTGCCGCCGGCAGCGGCGGCAGCTCTCCGACCGGACATCCACCATGCGAATCCGCTTCCCCCGAGCGTTGCAGGCGAGCCTCGTCGCCCTCTGTGCCGCGGCGGCGTCCGGCTGCGGGCAGGTCCCGGCCGGCCGTGGCCCCGCCTCGCCCCCGGGCGGCAGCGGCGGTGACGTCGTCGTGCGCGAGGAGGCGGCGAGCGTCGCGGAGTTTCTCCGCCGGCAGAGCGGCTTCGGGTATTCCGGGTCGGTGCTGATCGTCCGCGGCGACACGGTCCTGCTCCGCGCCGCCTACGGGCTCGCCGACGCGGAAAGGCGGATCCGCTATCACCCCGGCACCGTGTTCGACATCGGGTCGCTGGCCAAGCAGTTCACCGCGGCCGCCATCCTCCGGCTGGAGATGGACGGCCGGCTGGCCGTGGGCGACTCGATCGGGCGCTACCTGCCGGGGGTGCCGCCGGACAAGCGCGGCATCACCATCCACCAGCTGCTCACGCACACGTCCGGGCTGGCGAGCGACTACCCCTACGCGTCCAGCCAGGCCGCCCGCGCCGAGTACGAGGTGGTGGGCCGCGACAGCGCGGTGCGGCGCATCCTCGCCAGCCGGCTGGACTCGCCCCCCGGCGGCGCGTTCTCGTACTCCAACCCGGGGTACGTGCTGCTGGCCGCGATCGTCGAGCGCGCCGCCGGGCAGTCGTACAACGACTACCTGCGGACGCGGCTCTTCCGGCCCGCGGGGATGACGAGCACCGGGTTCTGGGGCGACCTGCCGGGCGTCCCCGACTCGCTCGTGGCGCGCGGGCACGACGAGCTGGGGCGGGTGGTGCACGACCCGCTGCGGCGCTCGCCCGACACCTGGTTCGACCGCGGGGGCGGGATGGTGCTGTCGACCCTGTCGGACCTCGCGCGGTGGATGGCCGCGCTGCGCGCCGGCCGGGTGCTCTCGCCCCGGGCGGCGGCGAAGCTCTTCCACCCGTGGGTGGCCAACACGTACCCGTACCCGCCCACGGCGGCGTACGGATACGGATGGAACCTCGGGCCGCCGGGCCCGGACGGCGCGGCGTCGGTGCACCACGGGGGCGACTACCTGGGCACGGGCGCGCAGCTCCTGCTGCTCCCCCGCGAGCGCCTGCTGATGGTGACGTCGACCAACGTGCGGCACGACCTCTACCCCACGCGGAACCGCGTCGACCGCGTGATCCCGCGGATCCTGGCCGGCGAGACGGTGCCGTTCCCGCCCGCGTTCCCCGCGCTCGACTCCGCCGCCGCGACCGACACGGGCCGTTACCGGCTGCCCACCGGCGGACGGGTGGTGGTGCGCCTGGAGCGCGGGCGGATGTACGTGGGCGCCGAGGGACAGGACGCGGTGGACCTGCTGACCCGCGCGCCCGACAGCCTGCGCGCGGTGCGGGCGGAGCTGTCGCGTGCGGCGCGCGCGCTGCTCGAGGGTGCGTGGGCGGGCGACTTCGAGCCCCTGCGCGGCCACGCGCAGGGGCCGGTGTCCGAGCTGGGCAAGGGGATCCAGGACTACCTGCGCGAGATCGCGCCCGACGGGGCGCCGCTGGAGCGCGTGGAGGTGCTCGGCACGTACGCGTCGGGCTTTCCCGTCCGCGGCTCGCGCGAGAAGACGCTGATGCGCCTCCACTACCGCGGCGCCGTGCTGCCGTTCTTCATCCACTGGGCGGGGCGCACGCTCATGGAGGCCGACACCACGGCGCGCGGCCTGCCCGCGCGCATCCCGCTCCAGCGCGCCGCCGGCGACCGCTACGTCGGCTGGGAGATCGTTGAAACGACGCCGGTGGAGCTCACCTTCTCGCGCTCGGGCGGACGGGCGGCCGCGGTCCGCATCCAGCGCGACTCGTCGATCGCAACCGCCCTTCGAGAGACGCCCTGACGAGGCAGGCTCCGACGAAAACGGCCCTGCCGCCCGCGAGGGCGACAGGGCCGTAAATCGTTGCAGCGCAAGAAGCGAGGCGGAGGGATTCGAATCACCCGAGGCTTGCGCCCGCCGCACGTCGAGCGCGGATGCCTCTACCGAATCCCGAGCCGATGGTGCGATCGCCCGCCGCGGGAGCGGGACGGAGCGCTATGCCGGCGGCACCAGCACGCGCGCGTTACGGGCGTCGCGCGCGAGAGCGAAGCCGCGGCCTTCGTCCAGGTCGATCCCCAGCTCCCGGAGGATCTCGTCCTTCAGCTCGGCGAGGTTCTCGCGGGCATCCGTGCGCGGATGCGGGAACGGGACCGGAACCACGCGCACCACCCGGGTCGGGCGCTCCGACAGGATCACCACGCGGTCGGCGAAGTGGAGCGCCTCCTCCACGTCGTGCGTCACCAGCACCGTGGTCAGCCGGTTCTGCAGCAGGATGCGCAGCACCTCGGTGCGCACCTGCAGGCGGGTGAGCGCGTCGAGCGCGCCGAACGGCTCGTCCATGAAGAGGACCTCCGGCTTCACCACCAGCGCCCGGGCCAGTTCCACCCGCTGCCGCATCCCGCCGGAGAGCTGCCACGGGTACGCGTCGGCGAAGTCGGCGAGCCCCACCAGCTCGAGGTGCTCCGCGGTGCGGCGCCGCTTCTCGGCCTCGGGGGCGCCGTTCTGCACCACCATCAGGTTCCGCCCCACGCTCAGCCACGGGAAGATCGACGGGCTCTGCGGCATCAGCACCCGCTTGCGGCTGGGGCCGTCCACCCGCTCGCCGTCCACGTGCACCGTGCCGCGGTCGGCCGTCTCGAACCCCGCCAGCACGCTCAGCAGCGTCGACTTCCCGCACCCCGACGGGCCGACCAGCGCCACGATCTCTCCCGGAAAAAGGCGGAGGTCGACCCCGTCGATCACCGGGAGCGCGCCGCGCCGGCCCGGGAACGACTTGAAGATCCCCTTCGCGACGATCTCACCCGCCATGACGCCACCTCACCAGGTCGATGCGCTCCACCTGCCGCATGATCCCGTCGAGGATCAGGCCGATGATGCCGATGAGAACCATCGCGCCCACCACCAGGTCGTAGCGCGTCACCTGGTTGCGTGCGTCGATGATCATGTACCCGAGCCCCGACTCGGTCGCCACCATCTCCGCGGCCACCACCACCAGCCAGGCCACCCCCAGCGCGATCCGCATCCCGGTGAGGATCTCGGGGAGGGCGGCCGGGAAGAGCACGCGGCCGAAGTAGCGCGGCCCGCTCAGCTGGAAGTTGCGCGCGGCCCGGATGTAGTGCGCCCCCACCCCGCGCACCGCCGCCGCGGTGGCCACCACGATCGGGAAGAAGGCCCCCAGGAAGATGAGGAAGACCGGCGAGATCCCGCCGATCCCGAACCACAGGATCGCGATCGGCGTCCAGGCGATCGGCGAGATCGGCCGCATCAGCTGGAAGAGCGGGTTCAGCGCGCGGTCGAGCGGCTTGAACCACCCCATCAGGATCCCCAGCGGGATGGCGATGGCGGCGGCGGTGAAGTAGGCGATCGCCACGCGCATGATCGAGGTCCAGACGTGCCGCCACAGCAGCCCCGAGGTGAGCAGCTCCTGCAGCCCGGTCAGCACTTCGGGAGGCGTGGGGAAGATCAGGCTCCCGGAGGCGGCCACCCACCAGGCGGCGACCACCGCGGCGATGATGGCCAGCGGGGTGACGGTTTCCAGCGCGCGCCGCGCGCCGCCCGGCCCGACAGCGCGCGCGACCGGCTTCGCCGCGGCCGGCTTCGCGGTACGCGGCGGGGAGGGAGGCGTGATCGTCTTCATTTCTGCGAGTCGTCCGCGCTCACGCGGATAGTCCTGGGGGTGAAGGCCCGCATGAAGCGCTCGTCGGTGTAGCGCTCGTAGGGCACCGGACGGGGGAGAACGCCCGCTTCCGCGGCCAGGCGCATGACGGCGTCGAACTCGAAGCGCACCAGTCGCAGGTCGCCGTAGGTGACGCGGTCGGGCGGGTTGTCCATCACGAACCGGAGCACCTTGGGGTCCTGCCCGAAGAACGACGGGTGCGACGCCAGCGCGGCGGCGGTGTGGCGGTTGGCCTGGTTCGAGTCCAGCCAGTCGCCGGCCGAGATCACGTAGTCGACCAGCTTCTGCACCATCTGCGGATTGCCGTCGATCAGCTCCTGGCGCACGGTCAGCACGCAGCAGATGTAGTCGGGCCACTCGTCGCGCGTCATGTGCAGCGTGCGCGCGTATCCGGCCATCTGCGCCTTGGCCCCGAACGGCTCGCCGGTGGCGTAGCCGTCGACGCCGTTGGTGTGCAGCGCGACCGGCATGTCGGGGGGCGGCATCTCCACGAACTGGATGTCGCCGTCCTTCAGCCCGTGCTTCTGCATCATCCGGCGCACGAACAGGTAGTCCACCGCGAAACGGCTGGGGATGGCGATGCGCTTCCCCTTCAGGTCGCCGATGTTCCGGGCGGGATTGTTGGTGCCCACCATGATCACGGCGCCCGAGCGGTGCCCGATCGCCACCACCCGCACCGGGATCCCCCGGTCGGCCAGCTCCATGGCCATCGGCGCCAGCAGGTACGCGGCCTGGAGCCGGCCCGACATCAGCGCTTCCTTGAGCTCGGGCCAGCCGTTGTACTTCCGGTAGACCGCCATGCCGCCGATGCTCATCCCGTCCATGTCGTCCATGGACATCTCGCCCATGCCGGTGCTGCCCATCTCCATCCCGGCCATCGCCACCTGGCCGTCCCCCTTCGCCGAGTCGGCCGCGTTCTGCATGGCCATGCAGGCGATCGGGAGGGAGAGGTTGCAGGTGACCGGAAGCCCGCCCACCTCCAGCTCGGCCGTCTCGGCCTTCCCCGCGGCCCCCTTGCCGCAGGCCGCCAGGAGGACGGCGACCACGGCCGCCGCGAGCAGGGGCTGCCCTGTCCGTATCCGCATTTCCGGCTCGTTCGAATCGAAGGGTGAGTGGCGGGCGTGGACGGGCCACACCGCCGGGCGTCGGGTTCGCCCGCTAGCCGGGACGGTTCGCACCGCGGCGTGAACGGCGCGACACCGCGCGCACGAAGACAGCGCGCGTCGAACGATTCCCGCAACGGGCGAATAGGGGCGCAGCCTGGACGGCTGCCCCTGCCTGCCGCCGGGGTGCCCGGCGGCCGTCCCGCCCCGGGGCTTCGGGCACCGGAAACGGCGGTACGTGACGCCCGCGCCCGCATGCTGGAGACGAATGCCCCTGACGAATCTAATCCAGAAACCGGCGAAAAGGGAAGGAGCCGGCACCCCGACGGACATTTTTCATGTCCGGAGTTGACCGGCTCGATCGGAGGCGAGTCCCCCGCGAGACCTGTTTCCGCAGAGAATGGGTGGGGATGAACGCCAGGCTTCCACCGGGACGTACCGCCACTCTCATACGGATGCCACGAACTCCGTTCCGCGAGCTTGCGTGAGGGATTCGCGCCCGGAGGGCCGAGACGCCGGCGCGCCCGCGTCGGGCGTCTCGGAAACGAGAGCGGCCCTGGCGCGCCGGCGGCTCGGCGCCGTTGGCAACGGCGGTATCGTTGCCTACGGCGCGCGAAGCCCGGCCCGGAGCGCAGCGGAGGGACACGCCCGGACCCGGCCCTTCCGTTCCGGGTCCCGGCACCGACTCCTCGCACTCCGTATCAGGCGTTCGACGCACGGCACCCCGCTCGACGACGACCGGCTCCGGATCGGACGAACGCGGTGAACCGGCTGCCGGCGGATGGACCCGGCCTCACCTTTACGGCGAATGGTGGATTCACCCGCGGCATCGGGCCACCCCGTCCCACGCCGATCGTGGGTACGACAGTGCGTCCGGTGCGCCCCAGTTGGGACACCGGTAGAACATTTCCCGGCAGCGGACGATTCCCCCGCGACCGGCGTTTTTCCAGACGCCGCGCGCGGTCGAGGCCGCCGAGCCACGCGCCATCCATGGTGGCGCGAACCATGCGGTCCCATGCCTCCCCCGGCCCGCCGCGCCGCCGCACCCGCGCGGCGGCGGGACCACGGGGAGGTTCATCTCCGCGCCGGTTTCATTCGCATCACGATCCCGGCGGCCGGACAGGGCGCGGGCGTGGCTGGTACGCGGAAGACGGTTCCAAACGATAGTGCGGGCGGCGCTCGCCGCCTTCCCGCTCCACCGATCGGCTGGACTCGCCCCGACTCCCCGCCACCGATCCATGAGCCTTCCGATCTCATGCCCCGACCCGCGCGACGCCCGCGTCGCCGAGGGCGGAGTGCGCGTGCTGGTGGCCGCCTCCGTGCGCCTGTACCGCGACGGCATCGCGCTCGGCCTGGAGCGCACCCCGGGGGTGGGGGTGGTGGGCGTGGCGTGCGACGCGGGCGAGGTGCTCGCCGCCGTGCGGAGCGGGGCCGCGGACGTGGTGCTGCTGGACGTGTCGATGGGCGGCGCGCTGCCGCTGGTGCAGGGCATCTGCCGCGCGTACCGCGAGCTCAGGGTGGTGGCGTTCGCGGTGGACGACGACCACGAGGACGCGGTGATGGCGTGCGTGGAGGCGGGCGTGGCGGGCTGGGTGGGGCGCGACGGCTCGCTGGACGACCTGGTGCGCGCGGTGCTGAGCGCCGCGCGGGGCGAGCTGGTGTGCTCGGCGCGGGTCGCGGCGCTGCTGTCGCGGCGCGTGGCCGCGCTGACCCACAACGGCCGCGGCGCGTCGCCGCCGGTGCAGCTCACCCCGCGCGAGAGCGAGATCGCGATGCTGATCACCCGCGGGCTCTCCAACAAGCACATCGCGCGCACGCTGTCGGTGCAGCTCGCCACGGTGAAGAACCACGTGCACAACATCCTCGAGAAGCTGAACGTGAACACCCGCGGCGAGGCCGGCGCCCTCCTGCGCGAGACGGAGCTCCAGGAATCGGGCCCGCGCGGCTGAATCCCTCGTAACCCCTGCTGTCGCAACACCATCAGCGCACGAAGAGACGCGGAGAGGAGCACCATCCTCTCCGCGTCTCTGCGTTCGTGCGTGTCGTTAGGGAAAAGACGGGTTCACGCAGAGTCAGCAGAGTCAGCAGAACGGAACTGCAGCTGTTCTCTGCTGACTCTGCTGACTCTGCGTGAAACCCTGGCTGATCCATTTCCACACAGGGACACGGTGGCACGGAGAAACGGAGGGATGCGGGCAGTTCCTCCGCTTCCTCCGTTGCTCCGTGTGACACCAGCCGTTGCTGGATCGGCCCGAAACGATGCCGGAGCGACGGCATGAGCCGCCTCGCTGGTCTGGGGGATGGACCACGATCCTTGAATTCATCCGGGAGCGGATCGAGATCCAGATCCAGATCCAAACCCAGATCCAGATCCAGATCCTTCGATCCAGTCACTTCGTTCGCGTCCCCTCCCGCATCGCGCGCCGATCCTCGCCCACGCACCGGTCCGGCGGGACGGATCGACGCGCCTCAACCGGCCTCCTTCGGCGAGGATGGCGGGCGCAAGGCGGGCAAGGGTCCGGACCGCGGGGCCCACCTCCAACCCCACCCAACGGTCCATGCGCCGCCGGGGCGCCGCGCGCATCGTGCAGCTCCGGCCGGCCGCCTCGCCACGCCTCTCCCGGAGCATCACCTGATCCGTGTCGCCGTGGCGGTCGAGTCGCCGGTGCTGCGCGACGCGCTCCGCGAGATCCTGGCACAGGCCCCCGACGTGGAGGTGGTGGACGGCCTCGTCCCCCGCGGCGGCGGCGACGCCCCGCCCGGCCCCGACGTGGTGCTGCTCTCCACCCGCGACCCCGAGAACGAAACGGCTCCCGCGCTGATGCTTTCCCGCTTCCCCCGCTCCCGGGTGCTGGCCCTCTCCGGCGACGCGCGACGCGCCTTCCTGTACGAGCTGCGCCCGCACCGGACGCCGCTCGGCGAGCTGGGGCGCGAGCGCCTGCTGGCGGCGGTGCGCGCCACCGCGGCCGGCGACGCCGCGGAGGCGCCGTGAGCACCCACGCCGGGATCGCCGCCGCCATGGAGGCCGTGGTCCGCCTCCTCCGCGCCAGCTACGACCCCGCCGAGTTCAACGGCGCCGTGCTCGACTTCCAGGTCTACGTGTCGGAAGACTTCACCCACCCGATGGAGCAGGGCGTGTCCCTCTTCCTCTACCGCGTCTACCACAACGGCAGCGCGCGCGGCCCGGCGGGGCGCACCCTCCCCGACGGGCGGCGCCAGCGCACCCGCCTGCCGGTGGACCTGCACTTCATGGTCACCGCGTGGGCCCGCAGCGCCTCGCTGCAGCACGAGATCGCGGGGTGGATGATGCGCGTGCTGGAGGACCACCCGGTGCTCCCCGCCGGGCTCCTCAACTCGTACCGCCCCGACGTCTTCCAGCCCGAGGAGACGGTCACCCTCTCGCTCACCGACCTGTCGGTGGAAGACACCTTCCGCATCTGGGAGGTGATGATCGACCACGCCTACCAGCTCTCGGTGCCCTACGTGGCGCGCACCCTCGACATCGAGTCGGCGCGCACCGACGCGCTGTTCGGGCCGGTGCAGGAGCGCGCGTTCGGGATGGGCGTGCTGGAGGAGGCGTTTCCGTGAGCGGCGCCCTGGCCCCGCGCATCCGCGTGCTGGAGTGGACGCGCGCCTTCGCGACGCTCGGCATCCGCTTCTGGGACGCGGCGTTCGACGTGCCCGTGCGCGACGAGCTGCGCGTGTACGCCTGGCTCGCCGGGGCCGACTTCGCGCCCGTGCGCGGGGTGCGGAGCCGGTCGGGGGTCTACGCCTTCCCCGCCCTCCCCGGCCGGCGCGCGCAGGAATATCCCGCGAGCAGCGAGGAGCACCCGGAGCTCCTGGGCCCCGTGCAGGAGTACGTCGTCGCGGTGGACGACCCCGCGGGGCGCTGGCTTCCCACCGCCTTCTCGGTCACCCTCCCGCTGGGCTACCGCGGCGAGTTCCTGGCGGCGTCGGCGGACAGCGCGCCCGGCGGGGCGGGGCGCGCCTACCTCTTCCCCTCGGCCGCGCGCCCGGTGCCGGCGGGCGCCGCCGCCGTCCGCGCCGACCTGTGGGACGCCGACCTGGACCGCCCGGCCAGCTGGGCCGTGCTGCGCGCCACCGTGGAGGGCGCCACCTGGACCGCGCTGGCCGACGAGGCCGGGCGCGCGCTCCTCCTCCTCCCCGTCCCCTCCGTCGACCGGCTGCGCCTGGGCTCGCCCCCGGGGAGTGGGCAGGGCCCGCCGGCGGGGAACCGCTGGCCGGTGGCGGTGCGCGCCTGGTACCAGCCCGGGGCGCTGCGCTTTCCCTTCGCCGGGCGGACGGACCTGGACCCGGCGTGGGCCGCGCGCCCGTCGCTGAAGAGCGTTCTCGACGAGCAGCAGGCCGCGCTCGTCTGGCAGGAGGAAGGCCAGCCGCCGGCGGACGAGCACGCGGCGGAGCTCGTGTACGGCGAGGAGCTGGTGCTGCGCACCTTCGCGCCCGGCGGGGCGCTGCTCCTCCCTCGCCTCTGGATCTCCGCCGGAGTGTCCCCCCCGTAACCCCAGGAGCCGAAGATGCCCGAATACCTCGCCCCCGGCGTGTACGTCGAAGAGACCAGCTTCCGCGCCAAGAGCATCGAGGGGGTCAGCACCAGCACCGCCGGCTTCGTGGGCCCGGCGCGCTACGGCCCCGCCGACGGGCTCCCCGAGCTGGTGACCAGCTTCGCCGAGTTCGAGCGCGTCTTCGGCGGGCTCGACCGCCTGGAGTACGTGGGCGAGACGGAGCGCGCGCACAACTACCTGGCGCACGGCGTCCGCTCCTTCTTCGACAACGGCGGCAAGCGCCTCTACGTCTCGCGCATCTACGCCCTCCCGCAGGCCGAGGAGGGCGAGGCGCTGGCCGGCGACGACCTGGCGCTGGCCACCTCGGGCGGCCGCGCCACGGCCGTCGTGGGCGGGCTCACGGTGCGCGCCCGCTACCCGGGGCGCGCCGGCGACTGCCGCGTCTCCTTCACCCTGCGCGTGGGCGGCAACGTGCTGTCCACCGACCGCGACCCGGTGAGCGCGGTGACCTTCAACGTGCTGCGCGGGGTGAACCCCGACGACGTGGTGTACGTGGCCGACCAGGCGAGCCCCGCCGGCCCGGTCCCCACCGGCGGCACCCTCTTCCGCGCCGAGCGCTACTTCGACGACGTGCTGGGGCGCAGCAACTGGCGGCTGCACCCCGGCGACGGCGGCCCCGCGTGGGACCTGGCCACGCTCGAGGCCGGCGGCGCCGTGCGCGACAGCGTGCACGTGGTGAGCGTGAGCGTGGAGGTGACGTTCGTGGACCGGGTGGGCAACGTGCTGCGGCGCGACACCTTCGAGAACCTGGGGCTGCACCCCGAGGGGCGGCGCTCGGTGGGCACCACCTTCGCCGCCGACATCCCCAACCGCGCCCAGTCGCTGCGCACCCCGGTGACCTTCGAGTTCGCCGGCACGCTCGACGAGGGCGCCGAGGTGGCGCGCCTCCTGGTGGACCAGCTGGTCCCCGCCGTGGGGGCCGACGTGCCCTCGGCCAACGGGCAGAGCTTCGAGATCGCGCTCACCGGCGGGAGCGACGGCTACCGCCCCCTCCCCGAGCACTACGAGGGCGACGACACCGACGTGCGCCACAAGACCGGGCTGCGCGCCCTCGAGGACGTCAACGACATCTCCATCGTGGCCGCCCCCGGCTACTCGGCCGGCGGCAACGTGGACGACGACGCCCGCGCCGTCGCGCAGGCGGTGAGCAACGCGCTGGTCAGCCACGCCGAGCGGATGCGCTACCGCATCGCCGTGCTCGACTGCGCCAACGACCAGGCGCTGGCCGACGTGCGCGCGCAGCGGGCGCAGCTCGACTCGGCGTGGGCCGCGCTCTATTACCCCTGGGTGCGCATCCTCGACCCGGTGACCGACCAGGAGATCGTGCTCCCCCCCAGCGGCTTCGTGGCCGGGATCTACGCGCGCAACGACGTGGAGAAGGGGGTGCACAAGGCGCCTGCCAACGAGGTGGTGCGCGGCGCGCTGGGCTTCGAGCTCACCCTCAACAAGGGGCAGCAGGACGTGCTGAACCCCGAGGGGATCAACTGCTTCCGCTTCTTCGAGGGGCGCGGCAACCGGCTCTGGGGCGCGCGCACCATCAGCAGCGACCCCGAGTGGAAGTACGTGAACCTGCGGCGCTACTCCGCCTACCTGGAGCGCAGCATCGAGCGCGGGACGCAGTGGGTGGTGTTCGAGAACAACAGCGAGCCGCTCTGGGCCAACGTGCGCCGCACCATCGAGGACTTCCTGTACAACGAGTGGGCCTCGGGCCACCTGATGGGCGACAAGCCGGGGACCAGCTACTTCGTCAAGTGCGACCGCAGCACCATGACGCAGAACGACTTCGACAACGGCCGCCTGATCTGCCTGATCGGCGTGGCCCCGGTGCGCCCCGCGGAGTTCGTGATCTTCCGCATCGGCCAGTGGACGGGGGACCGCAAGGTGTGACGCCGCGCGCGGGGGCGTGACGGCGCGCGGGCGCGGGCGGACCCCGCTCGGCCCGCCCGCCGGACGACCCGCCCCCGGCTCCCGAACAGGCGCGGACACGCGCACCGCCGTTCCGCGCGGACCCGACCGACCCCTTTCGCACTTTCCGGAGGAGACCCATGGCCGTCCTACGCAACCGTCCCTACAGCGCGTTCGCCTTCCGGGTGGTGATCGAGAACGGCCCCGACGCCGATTCCGCGCTCGCCGCGTTCCAGGAGGTGGCGGGGCTGGGGATGGAGATCACCGTGGCCGAGTACCGCGCGGGGAACTCCAAGGACAACGCCCCCCTCAAGGTCACCGGCACCTACAAGGTCCCCGACGTGACCCTCAAGCGCGGCGTGATCGGCGACCTCACCACGCTCTGGGACTGGATCAACGAGGTGCGCAACGGGAGCGAGACGGCGCTGCGCACGGTGACCATCGAGCTGCAGAGCGAGGACCACACGCAGACGGTGCAGGCGTGGAAGCTCACCAACGCGCGGCCGATCAAGTGGACCGGCCCCACGCCCAACGGCAAGGGGACCGACGTGGCGATGGAGGAGCTGGTGCTGGCGTGCGAGCGCATCGACGCCGAGTAGGCGGCGCCCACCCATGCCCACCGCCGCGCCGCGCCTTCCCGGCATCCGGTTCGAGACCGTCACCCCTCCGGCGCCCCCCGGGCTCCCCCGGATGGACGTGGCGGCGTTCGCCGGCTTCGCCGCCTCGGGCCCCGTGGGGATCCCCGTGGCGGTGGAGGACGTGGTGCGCTTCGGCGAGATCTTCGGGGGCGAGCTGCCGCTGGCGTGGGACCCGGCCCGCGGCGAGACCACGCGGGCGCACCTGGCGCCCGCGGTGCGCGAGTTCTTCCGCAACGGCGGCCGGCGCTGCTGGGTGCTGCGCTTGGCCGAGCGGCCGCGCAGCGCGCGCTTCCTCCTCCCCGGCATCCTGCGCGGGCGCGGCGGCGAGGTGGACGGGGCGGCGTGGGCGCGCGCGGTGTCGCCGGGGAGCTGGGCCGACACGCTGAGCGTGAACGCCACCACGCTGCGCAAGAGCCTCCCCGCCGGGGCGGTGGAGAAGGTGCCGCGGGGCTTCCGCGTGCTGCGGCCGGGCACGCACGACCTGCTGCGGGTCGACTTCCCCGCCAGCGGCACGGTCGCCTTCTTCCCGCCCCGCCCCGTCCCCGGCGACGCCGACCGCACCCGCGCCGAGCGCGAGGCCGAGGCGCTGCGCCCGGCGGCGCAGGCGTACTGGTTCCGCGCGCTCCTCCCCGGGCGCTTCCCGGCGAGTCCGCCTGCCGCGCTCCGCTTCCTGGGCGCCGACGAGAGCCGCGTCCTGGCGCCGACCGGCTGGGAGATAGGGGTCGACGAGGTGCGCGTCTCCCTTTCCGAGGCGGACGCGGCGGGGATCCAGCCCGGGTGCTTCCTCCTGGCCGACGTCCCCGTCACGCCGATCCCCTTCCTGCGCTCCGTCTTCCTGCTGGTGGACGAGGAGGAGCGGGGCGACGCGGCGCGCACCTTCGTGGTGCGGCGCGCCTGGCGGATGCTGGAGCCGGCGCCCGCCTGGGGCGTGGTGGACGGCGAGGGGTGGGTGGCCTCGCTCGCCGCGGCCGAGCTGTGGGCGCGCCGCACCAGCGAGTCGCTGCTGCGCGCCGCCGACGTGGCGATGGCGCCCGGCCACCCGCGCTACTTCGGCCTCTTCCCCGGCGACCAGCTCCTCTACGAGCCGGTGGCCGAGGTGGCGCGCGACGTGGCCGGCCCCGTGCTCTGGGGCGACGTGGAGCGCGGCGTGGCGGCGCCGCTCTGGGCCGAGCTGGGGCGCCCGCGCTTTCCCCTGGCCGCGCCGCGGCGCACGGCGGGCGACGTCTTCCTCCCCCTGGGCCTCCTCGCCCTCCCCCGCGACGACGTCTTCCAGCCCGCGCAGCTGGCGCCCCTCACGGCGCTGGAGCGCGACGGGCTGGCGGCCTTCGGCCCCGACCTCTTCCTGGACCCGGTGCTGGGGCTGGAGAGCGCCGAGACGCTGGTGGACACCGCCTTCCACCGCCAGTACCAGCTGCGGCCGGGGGTGCGCCCCACGCGGATGCACGCGCTGCTCCCCGTGGAGGAGGCGTCGATCCTCGCCCTCCCCGACGCCGTCCACACCGGGTGGACGTGGCGCGAGGGGAGCGAGCACGCCCCGCCCGCCCTCCCCGCGGCCCCCGCGATCACCTCCGTCGCCGGGCCGGACGCCGAGGGCGTGCTCGGCGTGGCGTGGACGGCGGTGGACGGCGCCGCCGGCTACCTGCTGGAGGACTCGCCCGACCCGCGCTTCCGCCGCGACGTGCGGCGCACGGCGAGCGCCACGCCGGCGGCGCGCCTCCTCCGCCCGGCCCCCTGCCCCGCCGCCGTGTACCTGCGCGTCCGCGCCGAGGCCGGGTCGGGCCGCAGCGCGTGGTCGGCCACGTGGCTGCAGGGGGTGGCCGCCGACCGCTTCCACGCGTGCGGGCGCGTTCCCCTCCCCGCCCCGGCGCTCGCCCCCCCCGCGCTCGAGGAGCAGCGGCTGGCGCTCACCTGGAGCGGCCCGGGCGACGCGTTCGTGCTGGAAAGCTCGGTGGAGCCGTCGTTCGGCGCGCCCACGCCGCTCTACGCGGGGCCGGCGCGCCAGTACGAGGTGTGGGCGCCGGACGGGGCCGCGTACTTCCGCGTGGCCGCGTCACGCGGTGGCGAGGAGAGCCCCTGGTCGGCCACGGCGGCGTACGAGCCGCCCCCGGCGCCGCGCTGGGAGAGCGCCCCCGAGGCCGACCCGGCGCTGCTGCCGCGGCTGCACGAGGCGATGCTGCGCTTCTGCGCCGCGCGCTCCGACATCTTCGCCGTGCTCTCGCTCCCCGTGCGGCTGCGCGAGGAAGAGGCGCTGGCCCACGCGGCGGCGCTCGCCTCGGCGCTCGGCGCCGGCGCCGCCGAGCCGGGTGACCAGGCGGCGCGCACCCTCTCCTTCGGCGCGCTCTACCACCCGTGGACGGTGGTGCGCACCAGCGCGGCCGGGCAGCCCACCCGCGCGATCCCGCCCGACGGCGCGGCGAGCGGGGTGATCGCGGCGCGCGCCCTGGGCGTGGGGGCGTGGGCGGCGCCGGCCAACCAGCCGCTGGCGGGGGTGGTGGCGCTGGAGCCGAAGCTGGGCGACGCCGCGCGCGCGGCGTTCCTGGGCCGGCGGGTGAACGCGCTGGCCCCCTTCACCCGCGGCTTCATGGCCTGGAGCGAGGAGACGCTCTCCGACGACCCCACGCTCGCCGGCATCGGCGTGCGGCGGCTGCTGATCGTGCTGCGCCGGCTCGCCCTGCGCGAGGGGAACCTCTACGTCTTCCAGCCCAACGACGCCGCCTTCCGCCGGCTGGTGCAGCGCCAGTTCGACGCGCTGCTGGCCGACATGTTCTCGCGCGGGGCCTTCGCCGGGGCGGTGGCCGAGCAGGGGTACCGGGTGGTGACCGACGACACCGTGAACCCCGCCGGCGGCGTGGAGCTGGGCCGCTTCGTGGTGGAGCTGCGCGTGGCCCCGTCGCGGCCGATGGCCTTCCTGACCGTGCGCCTGGTGCAGACCGGCGCCGGCGTCACCGTGCAGGAGCGCTGACCGTGACCGCCTTCGACGCCTCCGACGCCGCCGCCCACCCGTTCACCGCGTTCAACTTCGAGGTGGACATCAAGGTCGACTCGGTGTCGGACCGGGTGTGCATGGCCACCTTCAGCGAGTGCGACGGGCTGGAGATGAGCATGGAGCCCAAGACCATCCGCGAGGGCGGGCGCAACGCGGGGCCGGTGCACATGGTGGGGCCGGTGGGCTTCGGCGAGCTCACGCTGAAGCGGGGGATGACGGCCAACGTGGACCTCTGGCGCTGGTTCGAGGCGGTGAGCGCCCCCGGCGGCGGCGGGCTGCGCGCCACCGCCGACATCGTGGTGATGGCCGCCGACCGCACGGTGCAGATGCAGTTCCGCCTGGAGGGGCTGCTCCCCGTGAAGATCAAGGCCCCCGCGCTCAGCGCCAAGGACGGCCAGCTCGCGATCGAGGAGATGCAGGTCGCCTACGAGTCGCTGCGGCTGCTGTAGAGACAGCACGATTCGGAAGATGTGCGGCGGCCCGGGCATCGCTCGATCTCCGGATGGGCCCCGCACCGGCGGCTGAAGCCGCAGCAACAACTACGAGAAGCCTCGCAAACTGCGCGAGGCTCCACCTGCCGGGGATCGCGGCGCGGTCAGGGTGGATGACTCGGCCCCGGGATGACTCGGGGTTCGAACGGACGCAGGGACCAGGATTCGGGAGACTTCAGGAGACCATGCCCAATTCAAAGGAACGCGCGCTGGCCAAGGCGGTGCTCACCGAGATGTGGCCGGGGAGCGAGGGGCCGCTGGAGGAGCGCAACAAGGACGGGGGGCCGGCCAAGAAGGTGGTGGTGCAGTTCAACCCCGAGACGCTGAAGGTCTCCTTCAGCAACCAGAACGCGGGGGGCACCCAGCCCAGCGGCTCGGCCACGCAGTTCGTGGGGGCGGGCACCACCAAGCTGTCGCTGGAGCTCTGGTTCGACGTGCAGCTCCCGCTCCACAGCAGCACCCCCAACCCGGGCGGCGACGTGCGCAGCCTGACCAGCGCCGTCACCTACTTCATGACCCCGCAGGACACCACGGTGGACGGGGTGGACGGGAAGCTTCCCCCCGGCGTGCAGTTCCAGTGGGGGACCTTCCTGTTCAAGGGCACGGTGGACTCGCTGGAAGAGTCGCTGGAGTACTTCTCGGAAGAGGGGAAGCCGCTCCGTGCCAGCATGTCGCTGAACATCAGCCGGCAGGACATGGTGGTGGAGTTCGGCGACCCCGCGAAGGGCGTCACCTCCGAGGCGGCGAAGGCGGCGACCGCGGCGTCGGGGGGGAAGGACTCGCCCGCCCCCGGCACCCGGCCGATGCAGCCGGCGCGCGACGGCGACACCGTGCAGGCGGCGTCGGCCAAGGCGGGGGTGGGCGACTGGAAGAAGGTGGCGCTCGCCAACGGGATCGAGAACCCGCGCCTGGTGCCCCCGGGAAAGCTGCTCGACGTCTCCGGCGCCGTCTCCGCCTCCGCCGCGGCTTCGCTGGGGCTGAGCGGCGCCACCGCGGCCTCGGCCCGGGGCTCCGCCGGCTTCTCGGCCTCCGCCAGCGCCGGCCTGGCCGCGTCGGCGGCGCTGGCGTCGTCGGCATCCGCCGCCGGCGCGTCGGCCGGCGCGGCCGCGTCCGCCCTCACCCGCACGAGGTGACGCCATGCCCGTGATCGTCAACGAGATGGAGGTGGTGCTCGCGCCCGAGTCCGGCGCGCCCGGCGCCGGGCCGGGGATGCAGGCGCCCCCGCCGGTGGACCCGCGGGTCACCGCCGAGCTGCTGGAGCGCCGCGCCCGCACCGAGCTGCGCCTCCTCGCGCACTGAGGCGCACCGGCGACCGTCGCCACTTTCGCACTTTCGCACCCTTCGCGCTCCCGCAACCCGTCCGAGACCATGCCCGACTCCGGCGCCCCCGGCATCTACCCCTCCCGCCCGCGGATCTCGATCGACGGGCGCGAGGAGGTCGCGCTCGGCGCCCAGGTGCAGGACCTGTTCGTGGAGGAGACGGTGGAGGGGCTGTACCGCTGCGAGGCCACCTTCATCAACTGGGGCCCCCGCAACGGCGCGATCGGCTTCCTCTACTTCGACCGCGGCATGCTGGAGTTCGGGAAGACGCTGAAGGTGGAGATGGGCGCCGGCGACGCGGCGGGGACGGTGTTCGAGGGGCGCATCACCGCGCTGGAGGGGCGCTTCTCGGGCGCGCGGCCGCCGGAGGTGCTGGTGCTGGCCGAGGACCGCATGCAGGACCTGAGGATGACGCGCCGGACACGGACCTTCGAGGACGTGAGCGACGCCGACGTGGTGCGCCGCATCGCCAGCGCGCACTCGCTGCGCGCCGAGGTGGACTTCAGCGGCCCCACGCACCGGGTGGTGGCGCAGGTCAACCAGAGCGACCTGGCGCTGGCCCGCGACCGCGCCCGCGCCGCCGGCGCCGAGCTGTGGATGGAGGGCGACACGCTCAAGGCCAAGCCGCGCACCTCGCGCGGTGCCGGAAGCGCCACCCTCACCTACGGGCAGGCGCTGATCGAGCTGTCGGTGACCGCCGACCTGGCCAACCAGGCCACCGGCTTCACCGTGGCCGGTTGGGACGTGGCCGGCAAGCGCGCCGTCACCCACCGCGCCACCGACACGGTGGTCTCGGCCGAGCTGAACGGCGGCGACGCCGGGGGGAAGGTGCTGGAGGCGGCCCTCGCCTCGCGCGACCAGCAGGTGGTGCACGACCTCCCCGTGAACGCCGACGAGGCGCGCGCGCTGGCCGAGGCGCACTACGCGCGCGCCGCCCGCCGCTTCGTGGTGGGCCACGGGGTGGCCGAGGGCGACGCGCGGGTGAAGGTGGGCGCCGAGGTGGAGCTGAAGGCGGTGGGGCCGCTCTTCGAGGGGAAGTACTACGTCACCCGCGCCCGCCACACCTTCGACGCGGCGAGCGGCTACCGCACCGCCTTCACCGTGGAGCGCCCCGCGCTCGGGAGGGCCGCGTGATCGCCGACCCGATCCTCCTGGAACTGGAGGCCCGCCTCCCCCGCGGCTACGGCGGCCGCTTCTACGGCGCCTACCCCGCGCTGGTGAAGGACGTCGCCGACCCCGACGGCCAGGGGCGGGTGAAGGTGTCGCTCCCCTGGTCGCCCGACGCCGAAGGCGAGGCGTACGAGGCGTGGGCGCGCCTGGCCACCCTGATGGCCGGGAACGACCGCGGGAGCTGGTTCGTCCCCGACGTGAACGACGAGGTGCTGGTGGTGTTCGCCGGCGGCGACCCCCGCTTCCCCTGCGTGGTGGGGTGCCTGTGGAACGGCGAGGACGCGCCCCCCGAGACGATGGACGGCGGCGGCCGCAACTACCTCAAGGTGCTCAAGAGCCGCAACGGCGTGATGGTGACGCTGGACGACCACGACGGGCAGGAGAAGCTGATCCTGGAGACCCCGGGCGGGTGCACGGTGACGCTGCAGGACGGCCCCGGGACGATCACGGTGGAGGACTCCAACGGCAACTCGGTGAAGCTGGAGAGCGCCGGGATCACCGTCACCGCGGCGGCCAAGGTGACGGTGCAGGCCGGCACGGTGGAGGTGAGCGCGGGCTCCGTCTCGGTGAACGCGGGGATGGCCACCTTCAGCGGCGTGGTGCAGTGCAGCACGCTGATCGCCAACTCGGTGGTGAGCGCCAGCTACACCCCCGGCGCGGGGAACATCTGGTGAGCCGGGTCGCGTGGCTCGCGCCGTCGCCCCTGTGGGACGACCTGGCCGGCGGGGGCGACTTCCGCCGCCCGGCGGTGCTGCGCTTCGCCACCGACACCTTCATGGCCGACTTCCAGGCCTCGCTGGAGAAGCGTCCATCCAAAGTGCGCGGCTACGTGGCGCGCGAGGAGACCTGGCGGAAGCCCAGGGCCGGCCTTCCCCCGCGCACCGGCCCGGCCCCGGCGGCCCTCCCCGCCGCCGAGACGCTCAAGCTCTACCAGCCGGTGCACGGGCGCTTCTACCTGGTGGCCGCCTCGCTCGGCTGCCGCGTCCCCGGGCTCCCCGAGCACACGGTGGACCTGGCCGCGGGGGAGTCGGTCACCTTCGTCCTGCGCCGCGTGGCCGTGGACGACGCAACGGGGGCGCGGACGGAGATGGCGTGGGTGAAGGCGGACGACGCGGAGGGGTGGACCGCCGCGGCGGGCGCGGCGCCGCTGGAGGCCGAGGAGCGCCTCCCCCTCTTCGGCACCTTCTTCGACGCCGACGGGGTGCGGCGCCGCCTCTTCGCCGGGCTGATCCCCGTGGACCGGCGCGAGCGCTACGTGGGCGGCCGCGACGTCACCCTGTCCTCCGATGCCGCGGTCTCGGCCGACGGCGCGGGGGCGGACGAGGCGGCTCCCGCGACGGAGATCTCCACCGAGGACCCGCGGGTGCTGGAGTTCCAGCGCTCGGTGCTGGACCCCTGGGTGGGGCTGCGCGACTGGTACGTGGTCGAGACCGCCAACCTCGCCGACCCCTCGCGCACCGACCCGGCGCACACCTCGGCCGAGCAGGGCTCCGCGCTGATCCTGCTGGACCTGGCGACCTTCGTCCGCGAGGCGCTCCC
>DASQLJ010000103.1:0-5405 GCA_035630095.1 Longimicrobium sp. | reverse complement strand
CGACACGAAGTCGGCCAGCCCCTTGGCGGCCTGGATGCGCGTGATCGCCGCGGTCAGCGTGGTCTTGCCGTGGTCGACGTGGCCGATGGTGCCCACGTTCACGTGCGGCTTGGTACGCTCGAACTTCGCCTTGGCCATGGTGCTTGCTTGATCCCCGTCGGGTGGTTTAGACGATCACGAGAGGGCGCTGCCCCCGAGTGTTCGGGCCCGTGCCCGAAACGACGAACAGGAGACCTTGCCCGCGCATTCACGCTGGCAAGGTCTCGTGACGCCTGCTGCGCCGACCGTATGAAGCGGCCCCGGCCGGCAGCCCGTTTCCAGGCTCACCGTCCGGTGGGTACACTTCTCCCGGCGGAACGCAAGACGAGGAAGCTACGAAATGTCAGCCGGAGAGTCAACCCCCGGCCGGCCCTTTCGTCGCATGGGGCGGTCGTCGTGAAAGGCGGATGAATCCGCGGCTGGAAAAATGGGAAGCCTCGCAAACCGCGCGAGGCTGAACGCATGCTCCCGCGCCTTATCCACAGTAAGGCGCGAGGATTCAGGACGCGCCGACCGAGCCGGCGCGAAGCGCCCCACGTCCCTCCCCCAGGTTGTTTTGGCAGGTTGTTTGGGGGGAGGGACAGGCGAGGAACGAGCCAGGGTGGGGGCCAGCGAGGCCCGCGAAACGCGTCGACACCCCACCCGCGCTGTGCCTGATTATTCAGATGCCGGCGCGTTACACGCCGGGGCCATCCACTCCCGTCACCGCGCCGAATCCGTCGGGGCGAGCAGGAAGTCGCGCATCAGGCGCTCGGTCTCGTCGGGGTGCGAGAGGAAGAGGGCGTGGTGGCCGCCCGGGATCATGGCGGCGCGGGCGCGCGGCATCTGGCGCTCGAACTGGTCCTGCATCGCGCGGCGGTTCTCGGTCACCACGTCCACGTACACCTGCGCGAGCGAGCGCGCGGCGGTGTTCAGCCGGCGCGACCACCAGAACTCCTGCTCCACCGTCGCGCGCTCGGCGAAGATCCCCAGCACGGGCGCCTGGATCTTCGCGAAGCCCGGGTGCGCCACCCCGCGCCCCAGCGCCTGCCACACGTAGTCGGGCACGGCGGGGCGCACCCTTCCGTCGCGGCCGTAGTTGGTGATCAGGCGCAGCTCGGCCTCGGGGAAGGCGAAGCCGAGCGTCCGCCGCTGGAACGCCGCGATGCCGCGCGGCGTCAGGGTGTCGCGGTCCTCCAGCGGCGGCGCGGACGGGCGCAGCGGCGGCCGGCCGCGGCGGACCGTTCCCCCGCACGGCCCGCAATAGCTGTCGATGTAGACGATCTTCTCCGTGCGATCGGGATACGCGGCGGCGAAGTACGACGCTTCCGTGCCGCCGAACGACCAGCCCGCCAGGATCACCTTCTGGATCCCCAGGCTGTCGAGCACCGTCTTCACGTCGGCCGCCAGCGTGGGCGCGTCGTACGGGCCGGGGTTGGGGCGGTCGGAGTTGCCCAGGCCGCGGCGGGTGAGCGTGACCACGCGGAAGCGGTCGGTGAAGCGCGGCGCGAAGGTGTCGAACACGTGGCCCGTGTACGAGAAGCCGCCCAGGAACACCAGCGCGGGGCCGGTGCCGCCCCAGTCCAGCACCTCGAGCCTCACGTCCGGCGCCACGCCGATGCGCGTCACCCGGTGCGCGGCGGTGTCGACGAAGGCGCGCTGCGAGGCGGCGGTGCCGGCCGAGGTGGCGAGGAGCGCGGCCAGCGCAATGGAGGCGCGGAGACGCATGGGGCCCCGGGGGGTGCGTGGGGGACGACTGGATGCTCGTGGAGCGCGGGGATCGGTGATCATCAGGATGATCGATTCCGGCTCCGCGAGCAATGCCGTCGTCACGCAGACGCCGCTGTGGCGAGGACGATCGACACACGTGAAGGGACGGCGTGCCCCACCTCATACCGCGGCGTCGCACACGTCTCTTCGAATCGATCCGCAGGGAGCGGCGTGGAACGGAAATCGCCGGCCTGAACGAATTACCTTTGAAGTCCATTTTCAAACGTTATTATCGATGGTGGTCTGGACCGATAGCAGTCCGTGACTGCGGCGATCCCGGCGACCGGGCGACGATCCGCCTCCGGGGATCGCGGTGCACCGGCGGAAACTCCGGAGGGGAAAGGATGACGCGATGGAGAGGCGAAAGCTGTTGCTGGATGCGGAGATGCTGCACGTCGAAAGCTTCCGCGTGACGGAGGAGGACGGACCGCGGGGGACGGTGCTCGCGCACGGCTACACGCAGCCCGACTACCCGAGCTGCGCCCGAACCTGCGGCGCCTCTCCCCCGGCACCGACGGCGCTGTGTGGCCGGGCGATGGCGACGCTCGCGGAGTGCTGCTACTGACCCACACGGGCGCGGACGTCCGGCGCGCGCCTGGGCGCGTCGGTAGCCGCCGCGCGAACCCAACGACGGAGGAGCGATGAGCAAGCTGAGCCTGAGCCTGGCGGAGCTCGAGGTGGAGAGCTTCGAAACCTTCGTGGCCGAGCGCGACCGCGGCACCGTGCGCGCCAACCAGGGGTGCGAGACCTGGAGCTGCGGCGGCACCTGCGGCGCCGCCCCCGACACCACGGTGATGAAGGAGGGCGTGAACGCCGTGTCGTATCGCCCAATCCAGTGCTGCGTGTGATCGCGGGCCCGACCTGGTATCGACCAACCCGGGAGAGACTGCCATGAAGAAGCTCAACCTGGACCTGGCGGAGCTGGCCGTCGAAAGCTTCGAGACCTTCGTCGCCGAGCGCGACCGCGGGACGGTGCGCGCCAACGGCGGGTGCGTGACCTGGAGCTGCGGCACCACCTGCGGGATGGTTCCCGACAGCGAGATCGCGAAGCACGGCGTGAACGCGGTGTCGTACCCTCGCAACTGCTGCGTCTGACCCCTACCCGGAGAGAGCCATGAAGAAGCTGAGCCTGGACCTGGCGGAGCTGACGGTGGACAGCTTCGAGACGTTCATCCCCGAAGAGCACAGCGGCACCGTGCGCGGAAACGGAAGCTGCTACACCTACAGCTGCCCGCCCGGCACCTGCGGCGCGAGCCCGCCGAGCGACAGCTGGCTGTACAAGATGGATGCGTCGCGCACCGCCTGCCCGCAGTGCTGCGTGTGACGGACGCGGCGGATCACGATGCGAAGCGGCGCGGCTGGAGACTGTCTCCGGCCGCGCCGCTCGCATTCGGCCGGCGGCGAGCGCGTCCTTCGCTCCTCGTCCGCCGCCGGACGGCATTCGGTCAGAGGGATGATGGCAGCCACGCGCAATCGACGACGGCACCCACGGCCGGGCATGGCCGTTGCGTTCGGCGGGGCGTGGACCGACCTCGCCGGGAGGGATCGATGCGGACGACGCGGATCGCGCCGCTGCTGGCGCTCCTTGCGCTCGCGGGGTGCAACGTGAAGGTGAACGACGAGGGGAAGCTCCCCGAGGTGGACGTCCGCGAGACGGGCGACGGAGGCACCCAGGTGAACGTGAAGCCCGGCACCTTCCCCGACGTGGACGTGAGCACCGATTCGCTGAGGATGCCGAAGGTGGAGATGCCCGACGTGAAGATGCCGGACGTGGACCTTCCCTCGGTGCGGACCGACACCACGCGGCGCGACACCGCCCGCCGCGGATGACGGACCGAATCCAGGGACCCAGGAAGACCATGCGGAATGGAAAGTGGGCCGCCGTCGCGGCCATCGCCCTCGCGGCGCAGGCGGCCGCCTGCAACCAGGGCGCGCGGGGAGCCGGCAAGGGCGGCGCCGACGCGCCCGCGAAAGGCGACGCCCGGGCGCGCGCCGACTCGGCGCAGAGCGAGCAGAAGGCGCTGCGCGACTCGGGCGTCTCGGTCGACACGCAGACGATCGACACCGGCAGCGTGACCGCTCCCCCGGCCGAAGACAACTGACCCTCGCGACCCGCACGTTACCCGCCCCGGCCCGCCTCGCGCGCCGGGGCGTTCGCTCGCGTGCTGAAAAAAGGTGCAAGCGGATGCTGGCGCAGTGGCGCGCCGGGGCGTACCATTCCCATCAACCCCCGACAAACGCAATGCATCGGAAGGGACAGCCGCTCGCGTGGCGCCCTGACGGTGGTGCACGCCCCCGGCGTGCCGCGGCCACGGGGGATCTCGGACGGGCACCCTCGCCACCTCATCCGGCCCGTCCCCATCCGCAAAGGTGCGACGCGTGGATTCCACGGCCACGGCGGCTCCCTGGCAGATCTGGATCGACACCGGCGGCACCTTCACCGACTGCCTGGCCCGCGACCCGCGCGGCCGGCTGCACCGGGCGAAGGTGCTCAGCAGCAGCGCCCTTCGCGCCACCGTGGAGAAGGCGCTCGCCGCCGACGCGTTGCGCATCCGCGAGGAGTGGAACGCGCCGCAGGGGCTGGTGGACGGCTTCGAGGTTCGGCTGCTGGGGATGCGGCACCCGCTCGCGCGCGTCACCACGTACGACCTGAAGACCCACACCGTCTACCTCGACCGCCCCCTCCCCGACCTGCCCCTGGCGGGCGCCACGATGGAGCTGGTCTCCCCCGACGAGGCGCCGATCCTGGCGGCCAAGCTGGTGACCCGCACGCCCTTCGGCGGGCGCCTGCCGCCGCTCTCCATGCGCCTGGCCACCACCCGCGGCACCAACGCGCTGCTGGAGCGCCGCGGCGGGCGCGTGGCGCTGTTCATCACCCGCGGCTTCGGCGACCTGCTGCGCATCGGCACGCAGCAGCGGCCGGAGCTGTTCGCGCTGCACGTGCGCACCCGCGAGCCGCTGTACCACGCGGTGGTGGAGGTGGACGAGCGGCTTGCGGCGGACGGCTCGGTGGTGCGCGCGCTGGACGCCAACTCGCTCGCGGAGGCGGCGTCGCGGCTGGCGGCGGAGGGGATCGACGCGGCGGCGGTGGCGCTGATGCACGCGTACCGCAACCCCGCGCACGAGCGCGTGGTGGCCGAGGCGCTGCGCCGCGCCGGCATCCGCAACGTCTCCCTCTCGTCCGAGCTGGCGCCGCTGATCAAGCTCCTCCCCCGCGCCGAGACGGCGGTGGTGGACGCCACGCTGGCGCCGGTGATCCGCGACTACCTGAAGTCCGTCGGCGCGGCGCTGCACGGCGGCCGGCTGCACGTGACCACGAGCGCCGGCGGGCTGGTGCGGCCGGAGGAGTTCCGCGCCAAGGACTCGCTCCTCTCCGGCCCTGCCGGCGGCGTGGCGGGCGCGGCGCACGCGGGGCAGCGCTCCGGCTGCGGGCGGGTGATCTCCTTCGACATGGGCGGCACCAGCACCGACGTGGCGCGCTGGGACGGTGACTTCGAGTACGTGTGGGAGCACGAGGTGGGCGGCGGCCGGATCTTCTCCCCCGCGCTGGCGATCGAGACGGTGGCGGCGGGCGGCGGCTCGGTGTGCGCGTTCGACGCCGAGGGGCTGCGCGTGGG
>DASQLJ010000102.1:0-2561 GCA_035630095.1 Longimicrobium sp. | reverse complement strand
CGAACTGCCCGTTCCCCTGCGACGGCTGCCGCCGCGCCAGCGCGTCGCCGAACACCTGCGAGGTGTGCGTGCCGTTGAAGCCGATCGACACCGTGGTGCCCCGGATCGGCGAAAACGGGTTGACGTTCAGGTTGAAGTGCGGCGTGAAGGTGCGGTCGTCGTTGGCGATCGACTGCCGCCGCTCGGCCGCTAGCGACAGGTTCCCCCAGTCGGTGCGCCGGGTGAGCGAGAAGTTGCTCGACAGGTCCGAGGTCTGGCGCTCCAGGTCGATCACCCGGTTGCGCTCGAAGGCGGTGGACGAGGCGTAGCCCAGCGACAGCGACATCTCGGTGCGCTCGTTGGCGCTCCAGCGCGCGCCGCCGTTCAGGTTGAGGCGGGTGGGCCCCTCCTGCTGCCAGAACTGCTCGCCCTCGATGCTCCCGCTCAGGAAGCGGCGGCGGAAGTTGAAGTCGAGGTTGGCGCGGGCGGCCTGGTAGCTCTGGCTGCGCCAGCGCCCGGCGAGCTGCAGCCCCAGGTACTGGTTGATCGCCCAGTAGTAGCCGATGTTCGAGAACTCGCGCCCGGTGCCGCGGGCGTTCCCCCGGCCGCCGCGGGTGCGGATGATGTCGTTGATCTCGAACTGCGGGATCAGGAAGCCGCTCCGCCGCCCCTTCTCCAGGTCCTGCACGATGAACGGCAGCGCCATCACCGGCACGTTCTTGAAGTACAGGTACGCCGGCCGCCCCACCAGGATGCGGTTGCGGATGATCATGATCCGGTCGGCCTTGAAGTGGTAGGCCGGGTCGGGGCGGTCGTCGCTGGTGAAGGTGCTGTTCTGCGCGTAGATGCGCTGGCCGCGCTCGTCGGTGACGTCGCCGGCCACGAACCAGGTGGCGTTCTCGGTGATCCTGGTGCGCGCGCCGCGGACGTTGGCGCGCCGGCTGGCCATGTCGTAGACGAACACGTCGCCGGTGATCGGGTCGCCCTCGCCCTCGGCCGGGTTCCCCTGCGGGCTGCCGTACGCCGCCACCAGGTCGCGCCGGTCCATGTAGACGATGGAGTCCTTGGCGGTGATCACCCGCCCCTCGCGCTCCACCCGGCTGTCGCCGCGCAGGCGCAGCGTGCGGTCCGCGGACCGGTACTCCGCGCTGTCGGCCGTGTAGTACACGGGCACGTAGCCCTGCAGCTTCAGCAGCGCGTCGATCAGCGAGTCGGCCTGCGCGGGGCCCTGGCGCGGGCGGGCGGTGTCGCGCTGCGTGGGCGTGGGCTGCGGGCGCGGCGGCCCCGGCGAGCGCCCGCGGCCCGCCCCGGGACGGGGGAGGCCGGGGATCTGCGCGGCGGCCGCCTGCGCCAGGAAGGGCGCGGCGGCGAGCGCGGCGATCAGGAGAACGGCTTTACGGTTCACGCGTACGGTCGATCCCGTTGCGGTGTGTCGCGGTCCACTGGGAAGGATAGGCGCGGCCCGCGCCGGGCGGTACCGTGCCGGGCCGTCCCTAACCGATTCGTCACGCGCCCTCGGCGGCGGCGGCCACGCGCCTGCGGGTCACCATGCGCGAGAGGAGGATGGAGAACTCGTAGAGCAGCACGAGCGGCACCATCATCATCATCGTCAGCGTGATCACGTCGCCGGGGGTGAGCACCGCGGCCAGCACGGTGATGATCACCACGGCGTGCCGGCGCTTGCTGGCCAGGAACTCGGGCGTCACCAGCCCCAGCGCGCTCAGGATCAGGATCACCACCGGCAGCTCGAACACCCCGCCGAACGCCAGCAGCAGCCGCGTGACGAACGACAGGTACTCGCCGATCACGATGTTCTGCTCCAGGCTCTCCGTCTGGAAGCTCATGGTGAAGCTGAGCGTCATGGGGAGCACGAGCTTGTAGCTCATGGTCACCCCCAGCGCGAACAGCACCAGCCCCATGTACAGCGCGGGAACGATCACCCGCTTCTCGCTGGGGAGGAGCGCCGGCGCCAGGAACGCCCACACCTGGTAGATCACGATCGGCGAGGCCAGCACCAGCCCCACCGACACCGCCAGCTTCAGGGTGATGAAGAACGGCTCGGTCGGGCTCAGGTACTTCAGCTTGGTGCCGTGCAGGAACGGCTTGATCGGCTCCACCAGCAGCCCCAGCACGTCCAGCCGGGTGACTAGGAAGAAGCCCAGCACCGCGCACAGGGTGATGGCGATCAGGCTCCAGATCAACCGCCAGCGCAGCTCCTCGAGGTGGTCGAGGAACGGCATCTCGCCCACGGTCTTCCCGACGGACTTGGCGAAGTTCGACATCCGTGCTCCAGGCGGGCGCGTGCGCCGCCGACGATCGTGGTTCCAACCGGCCCCGGGGGAGCCGAAAATCTCGCGTCCGCTCGCCCCGGCCGATGCCGAACGACTCCGGCCGTCGGGCCGCGGCCGCAAGGCACGAAGTCCGCCTCCGCGGCGTGCCTGGTGGGCATCCACGGGTGCGGCGGGCGTCTGTGATTGGAGAGGCCGGTGGGCGGGTCGTGCGGCGGCGGAATCCAGCCCCGCGCGTCATCCGCAGACCGCCGTGCGCCATCTACCCCCGCCGTGCCGGAAAGTGCGGCGGGA
>DASQLJ010000101.1:0-2418 GCA_035630095.1 Longimicrobium sp. | reverse complement strand
TGGCCGGGCCGGTGGACTACGACGCGCACCCGTTCGCCTACCCCTTCGACCAGCCGGGCGAAGACTGGGTGATGGACGACGAGTACGACTTCCACGGCGTGCCCAAGGGCGTGGTGGTGGACAGCGCGTTCGACTGGCGGGGCGACGAGCCGCCGCGCATCCCCTGGGCCGAGACGGTGATCTACGAGGCCCACGTGAAGGGCCTCACCATGCTCCACCCCGACATCCCCCGCGAGATGCGGGGGACGTACCGGGCGGTGGCGCACCCGGCCATCATCCAGCACCTGCAGTCGCTGGGCGTGACCGCGCTGGAGCTGCTGCCGGTGCACGAGATCGCCGACGAGCCGTTCCTGGTGAACCGCGGGCTGAGCAACTACTGGGGCTACAGCACCCTCAACTACTTCAGCCCCGAGGGGCGCTACGCCTTCTCGCGCGACTACGGCGAGCAGGTGCGCGAGTTCAAGGAGATGGTGCGCGCGCTGCACGCCGCCGGGATCGAGGTGATCCTGGACGTGGTGTACAACCACACCGCCGAGGGGCACCACCTGGGGCCCACCCTCTCCTTCAAGGGGATCGACAACCCCACCTACTACCGGCTGGTGGCCGACGACCCGCGGTTCTACATGGACTACACGGGCACCGGCAACTCGCTGAACCTGCGCCACCCGCAGACGCTGCAGCTGGTGATGGACTCGCTGCGCTACTGGGTGCAGGAGATGCACGTGGACGGCTTCCGCTTCGACCTGGCGGCCACGCTGGCGCGCGAGCTCCACGAGGTCGACCGGCTCTCCTCCTTCTTCGACGTGATCCACCAGGACCCGGTGATCAGCCAGGTGAAGCTGATCGCCGAGCCGTGGGACGTGGGCGAGGGCGGCTACCAGGTGGGCAACTTCCCCGTGCTCTGGGCCGAGTGGAACGGCAAGTACCGCGACACCGTGCGCGCCTACTGGCGCGGCGACCCGGGGACTCTCGGTGAGCTGGGGTATCGGCTGACGGGCTCCAGCGACCTGTACGAGGACGACGGGCGCCGGCCGCACGCCAGCATCAACTTCATCATCGCGCACGACGGGTTCACGCTGCACGACCTGGTGAGCTACAACCACAAGCACAACGAGGCCAACGGCGAGCACAACCAGGACGGCACCGACGACAACCTCTCCTACAACTTCGGCGTGGAGGGGCCCACCGACCGCGCCGACATCGTGCGCCAGCGCGAGCGCCAGAAGCGGAACTTCATGGCCACGCTGCTGCTGTCACAGGGTGTACCCATGATCTGCGGTGGAGACGAGATGGGGCGCACGCAGTACGGCAACAACAACGCGTACTGCCAGGACAACGAGATCGGCTGGGTGGGGTGGCGGATGACCGACGAGCGGCGCTGCATGCTCGAGTTCACGCGCAAGGTCGCCCGCATCCGCCGCGAGCACCCCACCTTCCGCCGCCGCAGGTTCTTCCGCGGGCGCGAGATCCGCGGGAGCGAGGTGAAGGACCTGGCGTGGCTGCGCCCCGACGGGGCGGAGATGACCGACCTGGAGTGGAACGCCGGCTTCGTGCGCTGCTTCGGGATGGCGCTGGGCGGCGGGGCGATGGAGGAGTGGGACGACCGCGGCAACCGCATCGTGGACGCCGACTTCCTCCTCCTCTTCAACGCCGACGGCGGCGGCATGGACTTCACCATCCCCGCGTTCGGGCGCTCGCAGCGGTGGGTGGTGCTGCTCGACACCAACGAGCCGGAGCTGGAGGAGGGCGCCCGCACCGTGGCGCCCGGCGAGTTCGTAACCCTGGAGGGACGATCGATGGTGGTGCTGTGCGGTTCCCGGAAAGAGGCACGATGACGGACGAGCGGTACCGGCTGCCGTTCGGCGCCAGCGTGGCGGACGGCGGCGTGGATTTTCGCGTGTGGGCGCCCGGCCACCAAACCGTGGACGTGGTGATCTACGGGCCCGACGCGGAGCAGGTCGTCCCATTGCGGGCGGAGGAGGGCGCGGAGGACGGCTGGTTCTCCGGCCGCGTGGAGGGGATCGGCGCGGGCGCGCGCTACCGCTACCGGCTGGACGGCGGCGACGCCCTCCCCGACCCCGCCTCGCGCTCGCAGCCCGACGGCGTGCACGATCCCTCCGAGGTGATGGATCCCTCCGCCTTCACGTGGACGGACGATGGATGGACGGGCGTGCCGCGCGAAGATCTCGTGATCTACGAGCTGCACGTGGGCACCTTCACGCCGGAAGGGACATTCGACGCGGCGGTCGGGAAGCTCGACCAGCTCGTGGCCCTCGGCGTCAGCGCGATCGAGCCGATGCCGGTGGCCTCCTTCCCCGGCGACCGCAACTGGGGATACGACGGCGTGGCGCTCTACGCACCCGACGCGTCGTACGGCGGACCCGAGGGGCTGCGGCGGCTGGTGGACGCGGCGCACGC
>DASQLJ010000100.1:0-4358 GCA_035630095.1 Longimicrobium sp. | reverse complement strand
CGAGCAGCTGCAGGCGCGGGTGCGGCGGGGGATGGCGGAGGAGCAGGAGCTGCTGCTCGATCCGGCGCTGTTCGAGGTGGTGCGGGCGCGGATGCCGCGCCTCGGCCGCGTCGAAGTGCAGGTGAAGCGGGGTGAGTACGAAAACGAGGTCTCCCGCTTCCGCTACGACGTCGTCCTCCACCTGGACGTGGCCGCCGCCGCCGCTACGGCACCCGTCGTCCGGGAGTGGAGCGGGGAGGACGCGGCCGGGCTTCGCGCCCTGGCGGCGGAGACCGGCCTGGCGCTGCTCGTCCGTGGCGTCCCGGACGCGCGGGTGCGGGAGCACGTGCGCGCGCTGGAGCTGATCTCGAGTGCCCGGGGCGCGGCCACCGCAGGCGAGGTGCGGGCGCTCGCCGACGCCGGGGCGTGGGACGGGGTCCAGCCGGAGGCGCTGTTCGCGCTGGGCGAGGAGATGGATCGTGCCGTGGAGGTGCGCCCCGGCGCGGCGGGGACGCTGGACGTGCTCTTCCATCCTGTTGGCGGGGTCTCGCCCTTCCCGGCGCACCCGGACGAGGTGCAGCCCTGGGAGGTATACGCGAACGACCCGCAGTGGGGCCGCCGCATGCGCGCGCTCGTACCCGCGCTTCGCGAGGCCGCGCGCGCTCGGCTGCCGGAGTACATGGTGCCGAGCGCCTTCGTGGTGCTGGAGGCACTGCCCGTCACCGCCAATGGCAAGGTGGACCGCGCTGCGCTCCCCGCGCCCGACACGCTTGGCTCGCGCGGGACGTACGTGGCGCCGCGCACGCCGGCCGAGGAGCGGATGGCGGGGATCTGGGCGGAGGTGCTGGGCGTGGAGCGCGCCGGCGGGGAGGACAACTTCTTCGACCTGGGCGGGCACTCGCTGCTCGCCACACAGCTGGTCTCGCGGGTGCGGGAGGCGTTCCGGACCGAGCTGCCGCTGCGGGCGGTGTTCGAGGCGCCGACGCTGGCGGAGCTGGCGGGCCGCGTGGAGGCGCTGCTGGCGGAGACGCCCGCCGACGCCGGAGCCCCGCCGCTGGTGCCGGTGCCGCGCGACGGCTCGCCGCTGCCGCTGTCGTTCGCGCAGGAGCGGCTGTGGTTCATCGACCAGCTGGAGCCGGGGAGCATCGCCTACCACATGCCGTCCTCGCTGCGGCTGCGCGGGCCGCTGGGCCCCGGCGTGCTGGAGCGCGCGCTCGGCGAGGTGGTGCGCAGGCACGAGGCGCTGCGCACCACCTTCGGCGAGGCCGAGGGAGTGCCCTTCCAGGTGGTGCACCCCGCGGGCGCGGCGCGGCTGGAGCTGACCGACCTGTCGCGCCTGGCTCCCGCGGAACGCGAGGCCGAGGCCCGCCAGCGGGTGCGGGAAGCGACGCAGCGCCCCTTCGACCTGCGCCAGGGGCCGCTGCTGCGCACCCACCTGCTGCGCCTGGGCGAGGACGATCACGTGCTGGTGATGGTCATGCACCACGTCGTCAGCGACGGCTGGAGCATGGGGGTGCTCCTCCGCGAGCTGAGCACGCTCTACGAGGCGTTCGCGCGCGGCGAGCTCTCACCGCTGCCGGAGCTGCCGGTGCAGTACGCCGACTTCGCCGTCTGGCAGCGAGCCTGGCTGGCGGGCGAGGCCATGGAGCGGCAGCTGGCGTACTGGCGGGAGCGGCTGGCGGGCGCGCCGGAGCTGCTGGAGCTGCCCACCGACCACCCCCGCCCGCCGGTGCAGACGTACCGGGGCGCGACGGTCCCGGTGGAGCTCTCCCCGGAGCTGCTGGAGCGGCTGCAGGCGCTGGGGCGGAGCGAGGGCGCCACGCTGTACATGACGCTGCTGGGCGCCTTCCAGGTGCTGCTGGGCAAGTACGCCGGCAGCGAGGACGTGGTGGTGGGGAGCCCGATCGCAGGGCGCACCCAGGGCGAGGTGGAGGAGCTGATCGGTTTCTTCGTCAACACGCTGGTGCTGCGCACCGACCTCTCGGGAGACCCGGGCTTCCGCGAGGTGCTGCGGCGGGTCCGCGGCGTCACGCTGGGTGCGTACGAGCACCAGGAGGTGCCCTTCGAGAAGCTGGTGGCCGAGCTGCAGCCCGAGCGCAGCCTGAGCCACTCGCCGCTCTTCCAGGTGATGTTCACGCTGCAGAGCGCGGACGCCGGGGGCGGGGGCAGGGGCGGCGGCCTCGCGGGGCTGGAGGTGAACGGAGTCGGAGCGTCGCTGGAGATCGCCAAGTTCGATCTCTCCCTGGATGTGACGCCGACCCCGCGCGGACTGTGGGGAGGGCTGGCGTACCGCACGGACCTGTTCCAGCCGGGCACCATCCAGCGCATGGTGCGGCACCTGGCGCGGGTGCTGGAGCAGGTCGGCGCGGACGCGGACGTGCGGCTCTCGCAGCTGAACCTGCTCGGGGACGCGGAGCGCTCGAGGGTGCTGGAGGAGTGGAACCGTACGGAGCAGCCGTACCCGCGGGGCGTGTGCATCCACGAGCTGTTCGAGGCGCAGGTGCGGGAGCGGCCCGGTGCCGCGGCGCTGGTCTGGGGCGAGGAGTCGCTGACGTACCGGGAGCTGGACGCGCGCGCCAACCGGCTGGCGCACCACCTCGTCCGGCTGGGCGTGGGACCCGAAGCGCGCGTGGGCGTGCTGCTGGAGCGGAGCGCGGAGCTGATCGTCTCGCTGCTGGGCGTGCTGAAGGCGGGGGGCTGCTACGTGCCGCTCGATCCCGCCTATCCGCCCGAGCGGCTGGCGCTGATGCTGGGGGACGCGGGCGCCTCCGTCCTCGTCACCCGGGGGGCCCTTGCCCCCGGCCTGGAAGCGCCCCGCGCCGCCGTCGTCGACCTGGACGCCCTCGCCGGCGCGCTGGCGGCGGAGCCGGACGATCCGCTCCGGAGCGGCGCGTCGCCCGAGAACCTGGGCTACATCGTCTACACCAGCGGGAGCACGGGGAAGCCGAAGGGCGTCATGGTGGCGCACCGCCACGTCGTCCAGCTGGTGTGCGAGACGGACTACGTGCGCTTCGCGCCGGGCGACCGGGTGGCGCAGGCGTCCAACGCCAGCTTCGACGCGCTGACCTTCGAGGCGTGGGGCGCGCTGCTGAACGGCGCCACGCTCGTCGGACTCGGCCGCGACGTCCTCCTGTCCCCGCGGGTGCTGCGCGAGTTCCTTCGCGGGAACGGGATCACCACGCTCTACCAGACCACGGCGCTGCTGAACCAGCTCTCGCGCGAGCAGCCCGACATCTTCGCCCCGCTGCGCGAGGTGCTGTTCGGCGGCCAGGCGGCGGACGCGGAGAGCGTGCGGCGGGTGCTGGCGTCCGGGAAGCCGAAGCGGCTGCTGCACATGTACGGGCCCACGGAGACGACGGCCTGGTGCTCGTGGAAGGCGGTGGAGCACCTGGACGACGGCGCGCTCACCGTCTCCGTCGGCCGCCCGACCGGCAACCAGCGCATCTACCTCCTGGATTCCGCCCTCCAGCCGGTGCCGGTCGGCGTGCCCGGCGAGGCCTGGGTGGGCGGCGACGGCGTGGTGCGCGGCTACCTGGACCGGCGCGCGCTCACGGCGGAGCGTTTCGTCCCCGATCCCTTCACCGCCGAGCCGGGCGCGCGGATGTACCGCACGGGCGACCGCCTGCGCTGGACGGCGGACGGTGAGCTGGAGTTCCTGGGCCGCCTGGACGCGCAGGTGAAGATCCGCGGGTTCCGCATCGAGCCGGGCGAGGTGGAGAGCGTGCTGTCGGCTCACGCCGGCGTGCGCGAGGCGCGGGTGATCGTGCGCGAGGATGCGCCGGGCGAGAAGCGGCTGGTCGCCTACGTGGTGGGTGGCGTGGACGCGGAGGAAGTGCGCGAGCAGCTGCGTCGAAGCCTTCCGGAGTACATGGTGCCGGCCGCCGTCGTGGTGCTGGAGTCGCTGCCGCTGACACCCAGCGGGAAGCTGGACCGGAAGGCGCTGCCGGCGCCGGAGTACGCGGCCGACGCGGAGCGGTACGAGGCGCCGCGCACGCCGACCGAGGAGGTGCTGGCGGGGATCTGGGCGGAGGTGCTGCGCCAGGAGCGGGTGGGGGTGCGCGACGGCTTCTTCGACCTGGGCGGGCACTCGCTGCTGGCCACGCGAGTGGTGTCGCGGGTCCGTGAGCTGTTCGGGGTGGAGCTGCCGCTGCGGGCGCTCTTCGAGGGACCCACGGTGGCGGAGCTGGCCGGGCGCGTGGAGGAGATGCGCCGCGCGGAGCTGCCGGTGCTGCCGCCGGTGGTGCCGACCGAGCGCACGGGGGCGCTGCCGCTCTCCTTCGCGCAGGAGCGGCTCTGGTTCATCGACCGGCTGGAGCCGGAGAGCGCCGCCTACAACGTCCCCGTGGTGTGGCGGGTCGGCGGTGCGCTGGACGAGGCGG
>DASQLJ010000099.1:0-2153 GCA_035630095.1 Longimicrobium sp. | reverse complement strand
GGGCTGCACGCTGTACACGGGCTCGCTGAGCTCGGGCGGCGCGGCGATCCAGCCGGGCGGCACCTACTACTACAGCTCGCTCTCGGGCGCGCACCAGGGCTGGCTGGTCGGCCCCGCCGGCACCGACTTCGACCTGTACCTGCAGAAGTGGAACGGCAGCGCCTGGGCCAACGTGGCCAGCGGCATCACCAGCTCGAACTCCGAGACCGTGTCGTACAGCGGCACCGCCGGCTACTACCAGTGGCGCGTGGTCTCCTACACCGGCAGCGGCGCGTACAACCTGTGGCTGAAGCGCCCCTAGCCATCGCCGCGGGCCCCCCGGCCCGCTGACGACGGAACCGCCCGGCGTGCGAAAGCGCGCCGGGCGGTTGGGTTTTCGGGCATATGCGTTGGGACAGGCGTCGCAACGGGTGCGTGATACGGAGTGCGAAACGTTGGTGCCGGGGCCCGAGACGGAAGAAGCGGATGCGGGCGTGTCCCTCCGCTGCGCTCCGGGCCGGGCTTCGCGCGCCGTAGGCAACGATACCGCCGTTGCCAACGGCGCCGAGCCGCCGCCGCGCCACGGCCCCGCTCGTTCCCGCGGCCGGGGACGCGGGCGCGCCGGCGTCTCGGCCCTCCGGGCGCGAATCCCTCACGCAAACTGGCCGCTCGCGCAACGGAGTTCGTGGGATCCGCATGAGTGCGGGAGTGCGGGAGTGCTGACGGGACGGCTCGCGGGCGCGGATCCGTGAGATCGCGCCCATGATCGGCGAGTGCCCGGCGCGCTTTCCGATCGATGTCATCACCGCCGCGGAGCGTGGTCGGCGGCATCCGCGGTCCACGCGTAGCTCAGCGTCTCCGAACCTCGCGCGCTGCTCCGAATCGCGCTTGCGGCGCCGGGACGCGGGCGCAAGGTTGCCCGATCCACCGTATACAGTGTCCAACGCCCCTGCAGGAGCACGTGCATGGCGCAGGAACCCTCGTCCGGGCCGGCGAACACCTCGCGGCGCGACTTCGTGAAGCGCGGCGTAGCGGCGGCCGCCGTGCCGGTGCTGGCGCCGCTGGCCGCGTGCACGTCCACGCCGCGACCGGAGCCGGCGCCCGTTCCATCGTCCCCCACGCCGGCCGCCGCGGCGCAGCCGGTGGCGCCCTCCGCCACGCCCGCGCCCGCGAACGCGCAGCAGCGCGATCCCGTCGCCGCGCATCTCACGGAGGCGTTGAAGGCGAAGTACCGCGATCGGCTGACCGACGAGCAGTGGGAAGAGGTGCGCCGGGGCGTCGAGGGGAACCTGCGCGCGGCCAGGGCGCTGCACGACTTCGCGCTGCCGATCGAGACGGAGCCGGCGTTCGTGTTTCGCGCCTACCGGGCGGGTGGGCGATGATCCCCGCGGGGACGCTCTACCAGCCGCTGCCCCGGCTTTCCGCCGCCATCCGCGCGCGCCGGCTGGACCCGGTGGAGCTGGCGGAGGCGGCGCTGGAGCGGCTGGAGCGCCTGGGGCCGCGGCTGAACGCCGTCGTCACCGTCACGCGCGAGCGGGCGCTGGCGGAGGCGCGCGCGGCGAAGGCGGAGATCGCCGCGGGGCGCTGGCGCGGGCCGCTGCACGGGGTGCCGTACGGCGCCAAGGACCTGATCGCCGCCGCCGGCTACCCCACGAGCTGGGGCGCCGAGCCGTACCGCACGCAGCGCTTCGAGCACGACGCGGCCGTGGTCGCGCGGCTGAAGGCGGCGGGCGCGGTGCTGGTGGCCAAGCTGTCGTCCGTCGAGCTCGCGGGCGGGATGGGCTACGAGCAGGCGAACGCGAGCTTCACGGGGCCGGGGAAGACGCCGTGGAACACGGAGTTCTGGAGCGGCGGCTCGTCCAGCGGCCCCGGGTCCGCCGTCGCCGCGGGGCTGGTGCCGTTCGCCATCGGCAGCGAGACGTGGGGGTCGATCGTCACGCCGGCCGCCTTCTCGGGCGTCACCGGTCTGCGGCCGACGTATGGCCGGGTGAGCCGCGTGGGGGCGATGGCGCTGAGCTGGACGATGGACAAGATCGGCCCGCTCTGCCGCACGGCGGAGGACTGCGGGATCGTCCTCGCCGCGATCGCCGGGCACGACCCCGCCGACGCCAACTCGGCGGACCGGCCGTACCGCGCCTCCGTCGCCCTGCCGCGGCGCCGCCGGCCGCGCATCG